>NZ_QUIO01000015.1:0-105959 GCF_003480145.1 Ruminococcus sp. AM42-11
TCATTTTGGCAATCACTTGATCCTGTGTAAGCTTTCGGCTATACCGTATTTTCTGTATGTTCCCGCCAATGTTCATATCCGGTCTGAGTTTCTGCATGATATTCCCTACTTTCATCAATAATTCGTTATTAAGAAACTTTTGTATTGATAATAGCCGAGAAACTTCATATAATGTTTCGTAATAGAGAAATATCTGTAAGCATATCAAACACACAAAGGAGAAAATGAATCAATGAAAGAACAAGCAAAAACCCCCGTCTTTCAGGAAGACAACGGTACCTGGTCTCACCTGACCAAGTTGGTAAATCCTCTTATCTGCACCATCGAATATGGCTGTCGTACCGGGTTTTCATCCAGGGAAGAAGCAGAAGAGAGCTACCAGCGTTCCCTGGTTTCTTACCAGGATCAGTTGTCCAAACTGAAAAAGGACCGGGATATGCCTTTTACCTTTTCGGAATATCTGGATTACTGGCTGAATGATGTATGTGCTCAGGGTTCTAATGGCAGCCGTACACTGGTTCAAAAGCAATGGATCATAAAACTGATCATCCAGCCCCATCTGCATAAAGATATTCTTTTGGGATGTGTCACTCCTGATTATCTCAATAGGGTTCTGGAATCCTGTCAGGCTTACTGCTGCAACGGAGGCTATTATGCATATAAGCTGCTGCACAACGCTTTGAAACACGCCCGCGTAAACAATTATCTCCCAGATATGGACTTCCAGCAGATCCGGCACTATCCGGAGCCTCCCGGAAATCCGGTTTTCTATTCCCCGGAACAGCTTCGCACATTCCTGACTGCCGCTTCCAATTCCAACCATTACCTGGAGATTCAACTGGCTCTTTTCTGCGGCCTGACACCCGGGGAAATCCTCGGACTGAAGTATTCGGATTTCAACCGTCATGAGCAGACCATCACAATCCAGAGGATCTGTACCTCGAACGATTCCGGGAAGAACTGCCAGTTAAAAAAACTGGAAGGAACCAAACAGAACCGAACATTAAAAATCCCTTCTTTTCTATTTCCAGAACTTTCTGCCCGACGAAAAGAAAACCGGAAACTCCTGGCAAGATATCCTTCTGCTACAGAATATAAATCTTATCTTTGCCTCGGTCCCACCGCAAAGATAAAATCTGCTGTTACATTAGGAACCGCTTTAAAAACGATCACCACAGAAACTGGCCTTCCAAAACTGAATATGCGTGATCTAAGATATATGTTCGCCCGTTTTCTTCTGGAACAGGAGTTTTCACTTGAAGCAGTTTCCGGTATCCTTGGCCACACAAAACAAACTACAACACTGGCATTCTGCAACAGGATTCCATGTACAGATCCTGAAGTTGGTGCTGTCGTTGCAGGTTCCCTGGATCCAGTCCTTGGTGCTGAAAAAAAGAGGGAAAAAGCCTGTGAAAAAGAATGAGATCTATCCCCAGATGCCGGTAAAGAAAACCTTCCTTTATGGCAGGCTCATCTCTGGGAAATCCCTTGGTGACGTTATATATGTAAAAGCCAGACGAAAATACTGTTTTCGTCTTTTACTTGTTTTTGAATCCGGCGATGTAAAGATGGTACAGCGGACCGCCTCTTCCAACAAACAGCTGGCCCGCCAGGAAAGGGATGAGGCCCTCATGGAAATCGCAAAAGGCAGTTTCATCCCTTTTTCTTATACCGTGAAAGAGTTTTATGATTTCTGGTTTTACCACTATATGATCGGTCAAAAAAGGATTACTTATAATACCTACAACGCTTACCGGAATATCATAGAAAACTACCTGCTCCCTGCAATCGGTCATAAAATGCTGAATACGCTACAGAGAAAGGACCTGGTAAATGCATTATCTGCTATCCCGTATCAGAAAGTACAGAGAACTGCAATCGGTGTGGTCACAGGTTCCCTTTGTTACGCCCGGAAACACAACTATATTTCCAGGGATATCTATACCGGAATCTCTTCCGAAGTAAAACAGCCATGCCTAAAGAAAAAAGTGGATACCCGGCAGCAGGTTTATACCGTGGAACAGGCTGCCCATCTTTTATATCTGTGTAAGCAGCAGGAACCCATGATTTATCTGCCCATGCTCCTTGCCGTCACTGCCGGCCTGCGGATCTCCGAGATCACCGGACTCCGGTACAGCGATATTGATTTCCTTGGCAGGAAACTTTTTGTGGAACGCCAGCTTGGAAAGAATCTGTACATAGAAAAAGAACAGGAAAACAGGCCGGTACTGTGCAGTGAACTCCCACTGAAAACCAAAAACAGCAAAAGAGCAGTAGTACTGGCTGATTTTGTCCTGGATGAGATCCTCCTGGAACGGCAGCGCTACGAAAAACGCAAAGCTTCTAATCCAGGGTTCCTGGATCTGGCTACATCTGCTGCCATGAAAACGGGCAATGCCATAACCGCAGTTTTTATATCAAACCTTATAACCGCCTGATGGAACAGAGCGGAATCTCCCGGCTGCCCTGGAGAAAATTCCGGAATACCTATGCCACGATCCTCGCCCAGTACCAGGTCAACACGAAAACGATCTCCAAATGCCTGGGACATTCCAGTCCAGAATTCACAAGCAGGGTTTATGTAGCCTTCCAGAAACAGGAAACCTATGATATCTCAAAAATAATCGAAGATTATGTGTTGACCCATCATCTTTTACCGAAAAACAGGGCAGTGTGGAACAGAGGCCCTACCAGCTTCCTGATGCTCTTGCTTATCGGAATTATTTCTATGATTAAATTTCTTCTTTAACATTTCTTCTTCATTTCTGTATCCCCGGCTCATTACAACTTACAGATAAGCCGGGGAATTTTTGTATCAATTTTTCTAAAAAAATGTTCTTATAAAAAACGTTATTCCGACCCCAATCATACATATTTATAAAAAACAAAGCTGCTAAAAACCGGTACCCATAGCAGAAAAAAACAAAACATTGATTTTTTAAAAATTTTTCAAAAAACAGCAGAAAATTTCCGTTTTTCTGACAATATATTCTTAAAAAGCTATCGAAGCTTTCGAACAACAAAAGCGGGATAGGAAAGAACCCTTTCATTTCCCACCCCCAAATTTTAAGGAGGATAACATTATGAACACCCCAAAAGAACCATCCATTTTTTATTCCCCAAAAGAACTCTGGTGCTGCCGTACCCGAACGCTGAACGCTGTAACAGGGGCGGTCGAGTATCATACCCACACCGGATTTACCACCCAGACAGAAGCCGAAAAAACATTAGAAGAAACAGAAGCTGTTTTTCAGAAAGACTGGAAAAACAGGAAGATGTGCAGCAGCTGCTTTTGTACTTTCACGGAATACCTGGAAGACTGGTTTGAGAAACTTCCGTCAGATATCAGCAGCACTACAAAAGTGAAGTATCACTGGATCATCTACCACCTTATCCTGCCCAGGATTGAAACAGACCCACCGCTTGGACACATCGATGCAAACTATCTTGATGCCGTGATAGATGCATGCAAAGAATATTGTGCAAGTGCAGAATATGCGGTTTATAAACTGCTGTACAGAATCGCCACTTCCATATGGCTGAACGGTTTTCTCCCATATAACCTTGCTTCTGCACTTGCTCCCCGCAAGGAGCCTCGTTCAAACGTATGTATCTATACAAAAGAGCAGACGAAAGTTTTCCTGCAGGCAGTAAAGAATGATCCTTATTCCCACCGTCTTGAGTATGATCTTGCATTGTTCTGCGGCTTACGTCCGGGCGAGATCCTGGGACTGACCTATGAAAATTTACACCCGGATACCGCGGAACTGGATATTCATAAACAGTATACAAAAGACGGCGTTCTTCCCACTGAAAATGCTTCTTCCAGATACAGTTACAAGGATCTGGATGAAGAACGTTTCCGTTCTCTGAAGGTGCCGCTTTTCGTAAAGGACGAACTTGCGCTCCGCCAGATGGAGAACAACCATTATTTTCTGGAGCATCCGGATAAAAAAGATCCGCAGGCATTCTGTATCAGCAGCCGCGGCTCCATAAAAACACTGGTGACCCTGAATACGAGACTGAAGCATATTACAAAAGACTGTGGTCTTCCCCTTATTTCCATGTACGATCTCCGCGACATGTTCGTCTGGACCATGCTGGAAAACAATTGCAGCCCGGAATCCATCCAAAAACTTACCGGCGGTGTTGAAATAGACCGGATCCTGGCAGCCCTGTAAATGCATTCCTTTTACCCAGATTTTCAAGGAGGATCTTATTATGAATCAAGATAAAAAAAATGTCTTTCTGTCACACGACCATTTATGGTGCAGTCAGACGAAACGCATAAACCATGAGAACCAGGTGGCTGTTTTATGTACACATACTGGATTTTTTACCCGTTCCGGAGCAAAGAAGGATTACAAAGAAACAACCCGTCTTTTTCAAAAAGAGCTGGCGGCCCTGAAAGATTCCAGTCATTGTCCTTTTTTGCTTAGCGAATATCTCGATTACTGGTTTCACAAAATATACCTTCCAGCATGCACCTGTAAAAACACCGCAGTAAGATATCGCTGGATCATTGAAAATGTCATCCTGCCAAATATGGAAACGGACCCACTTATTCAAACTGTTGATACCGGATATATGGAAGACCTGATCCGGTCCTGTCAGAAATATTGTAAAGGTACCGAACATGCTGTTTATGAATTATTGTGTTCGGTTACAGAGTCCGCCTGGAAGCAGGGACATTTGAAGCAGGAGCTGGTTTTGCCTCCAGTCCGCAAAAAAAGGCCAGAGCCCATGATATCTCTCTATACCAGGGAACAGACCAGGCTTTTTTTAGAAGCGGTGTATCAGGCGCCCTGCCCACACCGTCTGGAATTTTTTCTGGCTCTATTTTGTGGATTACAGCCAGGGGAAATTCTGGGACTTACTTACGATGATTTTAATCCGGATACATATATTTTAAGCGTCCGTAAACATTACATAAAAAATCAACAGCCTTCTGCAGGAATTCCAAGATACAGCTGCAGGGAACTGGAAGAGCAGCGCTGCCGTTCTTTTGAGATCCCTGATTTCGTATACGAAGAGCTTATTCAGCGTAAAGAGAAGAACAGGCATTTCTTTTCCGCCCGTTCCGTAAGGAAGAAGATTGGTTCTTCTGCATCAGCAGCCATGGGACGGTAAAAACCCAGGAAACCCTTAATGCCGGGTTAAAATGCGTGACCGAAAAGCAGGGAATTCCCTCCATTACCATGCGTGACCTTTGTAATATGTTTGTCTGGTTCCTGCTGGTGCAGAACTGCCCCCTGGAAAAAGTCCGTTTTTTTACAGGAGGCGTAAGAATAGGAGATTTTTTTTACGGCTGATAAATACCGGGAAAGGAGAATCACTGAAATGTCAGAAAATACCAAAAAAGAGCCGAAATCCTGGGAGATATTTTCCGCCGGGGAACTTCTTTGTGCCAGGCTTTCTTCGAAACCAATTTATATTCCCCAGCGTGGAAAGTATTGCTACCGCATCCGTTGTACCTTTTCATCCGGGCTGGTCAAAAAAATACAGACCCGATATTACGATTCGGAGGAAGAGGCCCTGTCCATGCGTCCTTTTCATGAAAACAGGCTGTTGAAAAAAGGATCGCTGTTTTTAAATGTACCGTAAAAGAGTTTCAGTCCCTCTGGTGGCGCTGCGGATATTTTGACCGCCAGTATAATAAACTGATCAAAACCTACCTCATTCCCGAACTTGGAAATAAATGCATAAATGAGGTAAGTACGGAGGACCTGGTAAAGATATTAGAAAAAATCCCAAATGACGGCATTTTAAAGCGGGAAAAATATTTTCAGGTATGCGACGCCATATCCCATTTTTTTGAAATTGCCGTGAAGTACCATTGTGCGGAGCAGGATGCAGGTACAGAAGCTTCCGTTTTGATGAAATATAAAAAGACAGGACAGGAAGAGGAACACAGCAGCCGCGCCCCGGTGTCGGAAACCTTTTCCCCAGAACAGGTCCTGCTGCTTTTAAAACGGTGTCAAAGGGAAGCAAGGAGCATCTATCTTCCCATGCTCCTTGCCGTTACTGCCGGCCTGACGGTTTCAGAGATCATTGGTATAAAGTTTGATGATGTTGATTTCCATAATCAGATCCTGTATCTTCCATATCTGCCAGATACCTATTTATGTTCCCGTCCAGATACCGTGATCCTGTATGGAAATGCGCGCAAAGCGGTCTTTCTTTCCGATCTTGTTGTAGACGAAATACGACTTCAAAAGAACCACCTGGAGATGCTCCGCCAAACAGAGCCCGGATTTAATGCAGCCGGATATATGATCTGTACCAACGATGGTCAGCAGCGAAAGAAAAGATTTATTGAGAAACCCTATGCCCGTATGCTTTCCAGATGCAGATTGCCAGCACACCCCTGGAAGAACTTTCGGAAGATACAGCTGAACCAGTATGGTCTTCAGAAATTCACAGATGCCCTTGCCCCTCAGAATCCCCTTTCACAGGCTTCCTATAAGCTTCCTTTCGACAGGAACTTTTTAACAGGACTTTTAAACTAATCTACCTAAGCCATCCCGGAATCTATCGTAATCGGGATGGCTTTTTTCACTTTTTTCATTCCATAAAGAATGTACTTGCACTTCTCTGAGAATCTGTTTATAATAAAAAATACTGTCATTGGTCACTTCTATACTGCTAAAAATTGACCTTATACGGGCCCGATGCTGAGGCTCTTTTTTATTCAGTTTATGGCCCTTTCAAAATATCTGGTGACCAAACCCGTTTTTTGGCATATTTAAAAGCAAAAAAATCAATCTGTTTTTTACAGTCCGACAGGCTGTGAAAGCATCTGATGCTATCCAATATTTTTTATGGAATGGCGGCTTAAAATGCTAAATATATACAAAAATTGAAAGGAAAACTATGAGAAAATTAGCACTTAGTGACGAAATATTGCTCAGTGTTGACAAAGCAGCCCGCTACATCGGCGGGGAAGTCAACTCTGTGATGAAAGACCTGAAAGAGGTGACCACCAGGGTCGCATTTTGCTTCCCGGATGTCTACGAGATCGGCATGTCCAACCTTGGTATGATGCTTCTTTATAATATGTTCAATAAACGCCCTGATGTCTGGTGTGAGCGAGTTTATTCCCCATGGCTTGATCTTGATAAGCTTATGAGAGAACAGAATATCCCGTTATTTGCCCTGGAGTCCCAGGATCCTGTCAGGGATTTTGATTTTCTGTGCATCACACTTGGATATGAAATGTGTTATACTAACGTACTCCAGACACTGGATCTTTCCCAGATTCCACTGAAAGCAGCTGACCGTGACGAATCATGTCCTATTGTAATCGGAGGCGGTGCGTGTGCATATAATCCAGAGCCATTAGCAGCCTTTTTTGACCTGTTTTATATTGGCGAAGGAGAAACTGTGTATGATGCGCTTTTTGATGCATACAAGGCCAATAAGGAAGCCGGAGGCAGCAGGGAGGAGTTCCTTCTGAAGGCAGCTCAGATTCCGGGAATTTATGTTCCGGCATTTTATGATGTCACATACAAAGAAGACGGTACAATTGCATCCTTTGCACCAAATCGTCCGGGAGTTCCCGAGAAAGTCCAAAAGCAGCTGATCGTAGATATGGATAAAGGATATTGCCCGATTGAAAAACCGGTTGTTCCTTTTATTAAAGCTACACAGGATCGTGTCACTTTGGAAATCCAGCGTGGATGTATCCGTGGCTGTCGTTTCTGCCAGGCTGGTATGATCTACAGACCTCTCCGTGAACGTGATGTAGAAGAACTGAAGGAATCTGCAAGAGCTATGCTGAAGAATTCCGGTCATGAGGAAATTTCCCTCAGTTCCTTAAGTTCCAGTGATTACACCCATCTGGAAGAGCTGGTAAACTTCCTGATCGACGAATTTAAATCTGCAGGTGTTAATATTTCCCTGCCGTCACTTCGTATTGATGCTTTTGCCCTGGATGTTATGAGCAAGGTTCAGGATATTAAGAAAAGCAGCCTTACTTTTGCCCCGGAAGCTGGTTCCCAGAGACTTCGTGATGTAATTAACAAAGGACTTACCGAAGAAGTGATCCTTCACGGTGCGCATGAGGCATTTGTTGGAGGATGGAACCGTGTGAAGCTTTATTTCATGCTTGGGCTTCCTACTGAAACAGAAAAAGACATGAAGGGAATTGCTCATCTTGCAGAGCGTATTGCAGAAGAATATTACGATACCGTTCCAAAGGAAAAACGCCATGGAAAGGTTCAGATCGTAGTCAGCACATCCTTCTTTGTGCCAAAGCCATTTACCCCATTCCAGTGGGCTCCAATGTATACAGAACAGGATTTTATTGACAAGGCAAAAGTAGTAAAAGAAGAAATCCGTGCACAGCTGAACCAGAAGAGTATTAAATACAACTGGCATGAACCGGATGTAACCACACTGGAAGGCTTCCTTGCAAGAGGTGACCGCCGTGCTTCTGAAGTTATCTTAAAAGCCTATGAAAAAGGTGCCCTTTACGATGCCTGGTCAGAAAGCTTCCGCTACGACATCTGGAAAGAGGCTTTTGCAGAAACAGGAATTGACATTGAATTCTACACACTCCGAGAGAGAAGCACAGATGAAATCCTCCCATGGGATTTCATAGATGCAGGTGTTACCAAGGAGTTTCTGATCCGTGAGTGGAAACAGGCAAAAGGCGAAGTAGTTACACCAAACTGCCGTCAGAAATGTGCAGGCTGCGGAGCAAGACGTTATGAAGGAGGCGTATGTTATGAAGGTAAGAATTAAATTTACGAAAGAAGGGCCTATGAAATTTGTAGGACATCTTGACACCATGCGCTACTTCCAGAAAGCCATCCGCCGCGCAGAGCTTCCAATTGCTTTTTCGGGAGGTTACAGCCCTCATATGATCATGTCCTTTGCTGCCCCTCTTGGAGTTGGCGTTACCAGTACAGGGGAATATTTCGATATGGAGCTTACCGCTACGATTCCTACTGATGAAATCTGTCAACGTCTTAACAGCCAGATGGTAGATGGTATTCATGTTTTAAGTGCCCGCCAGGTGGAAGATGGAAAAGCGAGCAAGGCAATGTCCCTGGTGGCAGCAGCTGATTATCTGGTGGAATTTCGTCCTGGAAAAGCACCGGCAGATGGATGGCAGACAAGAATTACGGAATTTTTAAAGCAGCCTGAGATCCTTGTTACAAAAGAAACCAAAAAAGGCGAAAAACAGGTAGATATCCGACCTTTTATTTACAAAATGAATTTACAGAATGACAACCGCATTTTCTTAAGTCTTGCTTCTGCAAGTGCCAACTATACCAAACCAGATGCTGTAATGGATGCATTTACCAGCTGGCTTGGACAGGAGCTTCCGGAATTTGCCTGCATGATTCATCGTCTGGAAGTATATGCAGATCTTGGAAATGAGAAAAAACATAAATTTGTATCGTTGGAATCCCTTGGCGTGGAAGTTCAATAAACTTAAAACAGGTGAATCAAGTGACGAAATTAATTCTAACAACCATGGAACTTTGCGGTAACAAATGTCATGCCTGTGCAATCGAGGAAGAAGGTCAGATTATGGAGCTTCGCCTGGAGGCAGCCGCCCGACAGTCCATTCTCGGAAATATTTATGTAGGACAGGTGGAAAATATTGCTTCTAATATCCAGGCAGCATTTGTTCTTATTGCACCTGGAGTACGCGGTTATTTTCCTCTTCAGGAAGCAGAGCAGGTTATCTATGCCTCCGGGAAAGCACCTGGCAGTCCCTTGCGTCCGGGTGACCAGATTCTGGTGCAGGTAAGCCGTGATGCCATGAAGGGCAAGCTGCCCGCACTGACTGCAAACTTAAATTTTACCGGTAAGTATCTGGTGCTCACCACAGGAGAAAAAAAGTTCGGACTATCCGGTAAGCTCTCTGGTTCAGAACGCCACACTTTATCCGGCTGGCTGGAAGCAGAGGCTGCACGTCCGGATAAGGAATATGGCCTGATTGTCCGCACCAACGCAGCCCAGGCTGAAAAGGCTGAAATCCTTCAGGAACTTTCTTATCTGAAATCACTGTATGAAAAAGTTGCTGTCAACGGCAAAAGCCGCACCTGTTTCAGCCTTCTCTACGAAACAGAACCGGTTTACCTTACCACTCTCCGTGATATTTACAGCGAAAATCTCACAGACATTGTAACAGATGATCCTGAAATTTTTCAGCAGATCACTTCTTATTTGAAAGAAACAAGTCCGGAGGAAGAAAGCAAAGCCCGTTTTTATCAGGACAAGCTTCTTCCGTTATACAAGCTTTCCCGCATGGAAAACGCGCTGTATGAGGTTCAAAAGGAAAAAATCTGGCTGAACAGCGGCGGGTTTATTGTGATCCAGCAGACAGAAGCCTTTGTCTCCATCGATGTAAACAGCGGGAAATTTACCGGAAAGAAAAAAGCCGAAGAAACCTATCGCAAAATCAATCTGGAAGCAGCTAAGGAAATTTCACGACAACTGCGGCTTCGCAACCTGTCCGGAATTATTCTTATTGATTTTATCAATATGACAAACCCAGATCATAACAACGAGCTTTTTCATGTATTGCAGAAATATCTGAGGAAGGATCCGGTGAAATGTAAAGCCATAGATATTACACCGCTTCACATTCTGGAGATGACACGAAAGAAAGTCAGAAAACCGGTAATAGAGGAGATCAGGCAGATAAAGTCAGGAGATTTTTCGAACACGCTCTAAATAAAACTATAAGAAATTCCTTTTTCGTATTTTCGAAATTATTACAAGCAGCAAACCAGAAACATGGGTTTTCGTTTTTATTTTTTTACAATTTTTTTACAAAACCTCTTGACGAAACCAAATCTCCCTGTTATTATAATCGAGTATGCCGCACAAAGAGGTTTAAGAGTCGAGAGACCACCATATTTGGCGAGTAAAGTCTATAGGAGGTGCCACAAATGTACGCAATTATTGCAACAGGTGGTAAACAGTACAAAGTTGCTGAAGGCGACGTAATCAGAGTTGAGAAGCTCGGAGTTGAAGCTGGTGAAACCGTTACTTTTGATTCTGTAATTGCAGTTAGCAATGACGGATTAAAGGTTGGAGAAGACGTTAAGGATGCCAGTGTTACCGCTTCTGTAGTTGAGAACGGAAAGGCTAAAAAAGTCATCGTTTACAAGTACAAGAGAAAAACTGGATATCACAAGAAAAACGGTCACAGACAGCAGTACACCAAAGTTAAAATCGAAAAGATCAACGCTTAATCAGGTGCTGTTATGATCAATATTACAGTTAAGAAGAGAAAAGGCTCTTATCTGGATTTTCTGTCCAAAGGACATGCAGGCTATGCCGAAGAGGGACAGGATATTGTATGTGCTGCCGTATCAGCCTTGATCATTACTACTGTGAATTCTCTTGAGAAATTTACGGAAGAGCAGATTGAAGCGGAAGCGGATGAGGGATATGTATCCATCCATTTTAAAACAAATCCGAATACTGAGCGCGGGAAACTGCTTATGGATTCCCTGATTCTTGGATTAACAGAAATTGAGCATAGTTATAACAATCGATATTTGACAGTAAGAGTCAAGGAGGTGTAACAACAATGATGAAGATGAACCTTCAGTTATTCGCACATAAAAAAGGAGTTGGTTCCACAAAGAACGGTCGTGATTCCGAGTCCAAGAGATTAGGTGCGAAGAGAGCAGACGGACAGTTTGTTAAAGCCGGCAACATCCTTTACAGACAGCGCGGAACTAAGATCCATGCAGGCGAGAACGTAGGATGCGGAAAAGACTATACATTATTTGCACTGACCGATGGTGTTGTAAGATTCACCAGAAAAGGCCGCGATAAGAAACAGGTTTCTATCGTACCAGTAGAGGCAGAGTAATTCGTAGAGCAGGAGGCTTCAAATCTATAAAGGTTTGGAGCCTTTTCTTATAAAGGAGATTTAATGTTCGCAGACAGAGCTACCATATATATCCGTTCCGGTAAGGGCGGCGACGGCCATGTAAGCTTCCGCAGGGAAAAATATGTACCTGACGGCGGTCCGGATGGCGGCGACGGCGGCAAGGGCGGAGACGTCATTTTTGAAGTTGACGAGGGACAGAATACCCTCGGTGATTACCGTCATAAAAGAAAATATAAGGCAGAAGACGGTCAGGAGGGCGGCAAAAAGCGCTGCCACGGTGCCGACGGTGCCGACATTATATTAAAGGTACCGGAAGGTACTGTTATCATGGAGGCTGAATCCCGTAAGGTAATTGCAGACATGTCCGGTGACAATCGTCGTCAGATCGTTCTGCGCGGTGGACGCGGCGGTAAGGGAAATCAGCATTATGCAACCCCTACCATGCAGGTTCCCAAATATGCCCAGCCTGGACAGCCTTTTCAGGAGCTTGAAGTGCTTCTGGAGCTAAAGGTGATCGCAGATGTAGGACTGGTAGGTTTTCCTAATGTTGGTAAATCTACATTTCTCTCACGTGTTACAAATGCGAAACCGAAAATTGCCAACTATCATTTCACAACCTTAAGCCCGAACCTTGGTGTTGTAGATACTGAGAATGGCGGTTTTATCATCGCAGATATCCCTGGACTGATCGAAGGTGCTTCTGAAGGAGTCGGTCTTGGTCATGAGTTCCTTCGCCATATTGAGCGTACCAGAGTTCTGGTGCACATTGTGGATGCAGCTTCCACAGAGGGACGAGATCCTATTGATGATATTTATAAGATTACCAAAGAACTGGAGAAATACAATCCGGAAATTGCAAAGCGTCCTCAGGTAATTGCAGCCAATAAAGTGGACTGTATTTTTGACGACGGTCAGGAGAATCCTGTAGACAGACTTCGCAAAGAATTTGAACCAAAAGGTATCAAAGTATATCCCATTTCTGCAGTTACCGGACAGGGTGTACGCGAGCTTCTTTTCCATATCAAGGAACTTCTGGACAGTTGTCCGAAGAAAGCAATCGTATTCGAGCAGGAATTCTTCCCAGAAGATATGCTGATCAATGAGAGCCTTCCATTTACCGTACAGGTTGATGAGGAAGATCCCTCTGTATTTATCGTAGAAGGACCACGTATCGAGAAAATGCTTGGTTATACCAATCTGGATTCTGAGAAAGGCTTCGCCTTTTTCCAGCGTTTCCTGAAAGAGGGCGGCATTCTGGATGAACTGGAAAACGCCGGTATTCAGGAGGGTGATACGGTTCGTATGTATGGATTTGAATTTGATTATTATAAATAAATAGCAGCTATTCAGCAGGTATTCAGGAGATAAATTATGACAAGTAAGCAAAGAGCATATTTAAAAAGTCTGGCAATGAAAATGGATGCCATTATCCAGCTTGGCAAGGGCGGTCTTACACCGGAAAACACCAAGGCTGTTGACGAAGCACTTGCAGCGAGAGAGCTGATTAAAATCAGTGTGCTTCAGAACTGTCTGGAGGATCCTAAGGAAATGGCACAGGTTCTTGCAGAGCGCACCCATTCCCAGGTTGTACAGGTGATCGGTAAGAAGATCGTATTATACCGCGAAGGTAAAAAAGAGAAAAAGAAAATTGAACTGCCAAAATAATCGAAAAAAAATCGGGATCATGGGCGGTACCTTTGATCCCATCCATATGGGACATCTGATCCTGGGTGAGCAGAGCTATGAGCAATTCCAGCTGGATAAGGTTCTGTTTATGCCTTCCGGCAACCCGCCTCATAAACGGGACCGTGCTGGCAGAGCCTCTGATAACCAGCGTGTGGATATGGTCCGGCTTGCAATTGAAGATAATCCCCATTTTGAGTTGTCTCTTGCAGAAATGCACGAGACCGGGTATACCTATACCTATCGCACTCTGGAAGAGCTAAAAGAATACAATCCGGACACAGACTATTATTTTATCATTGGTGCAGATTCTCTTTTTGCTTTTGACGAATGGATGGAACCAGAGCGGATCTGTCGGGCCTGTACTCTTGTGGTGGCTGTCCGGGATCATGCGTCCTACGCTGAACTGAATCGGGAAATCCAGCGTCTTTCTGCAAGGTACAACGGAAATTTTGCCCTTTTGGATACTATGAATATTGATGTGTCCAGTCATCAGATCCGTCAGTGGATTTCAGAAGAAAAAAGTCTGAAATATTACGTCCCGGATAAGGTGATTTCTTACATGAAAGAGAATGGAATTTACAGAAAGAAGGAAGTCTGACCATGGCAGATTACGATTTTGCAAAAATTGAAAAAAAACTTTCCAAATACCTGGATGAGGATCGTTTCCAGCATACCATGGGCGTTATGTACACCAGCGCATGTCTGGCTATGGTCCATGGATATGATATCAAAGATGCACAGGTGTCCGGTCTTCTTCACGATTGCGCCAAATGCATTCCCAATAAGAAAAAACTGAAGATGTGCAGCGAACACAATATTCCGGTTTCCGATTTTGAGAGAAGTCACCCGTTTCTTCTCCACTCCCGTCTTGGAGCTTATATTGCTCACGAGAAATATGGGATTGACGATCAGGAGATTCTTTCTGCCATCAATTATCACACAACTGGCAGACGTGAAATGAGTCTTCTTGAAAAGATTATTTATATTGCAGATTATATTGAGCCCATGCGTTATAAAGCAAGCCGTTTACCGGAAATTCGCAAACTTGCGTTTGAAGACCTGGATGAGTGTATGTATGAGATCCTAAAAGATACCCTGGAGTATCTGGAAGAAGATTCTGCCGATGATATTGAGCCAACTTCCAAGGAGGCTTATATTTATTATAAAGAATTGCATAATAAGCGTAATAACGTATCTGATAATTAATACTCCGCATATACTGGCGAATATTTTTACTATTTACAATTAACATTCTACGAGATGCGAGATATTTCGCACGAGCGAAGGCCAGGTACCACCTGACAGAGGATATTATTTCACTTTTAAAGCCTTTTGTTCTCGCAGGAATTTAAAATAATATTAGGTCAGTATAAGCATTATTAAGAAAGGAGCAGATCAGAATGAGTACAGTAAGTACAGAGAAAATGATGGCACAGATTGCCTGCAAGGCAATTGATGATAAAAAGGGACAGGATATTAAGATAATTGATATTCATAATGTTTCTGTAATTGCAGATTATTTCGTAATCGCAAGCGGTACAAACTCCAATCAGGTTCAGGCGATCGTCGATAATGTGGAGGAGCAGCTTGGACGCGCTGGCTTTGAGGCGAAGCAGATTGAGGGAAACCGCAATTCCAGCTGGATTCTCATGGATTACGGCGATGTGATCGTGCATGTGTTTGATGAGGAAAACCGACTTTTCTATGATCTGGAGAGAATCTGGAGAGATGGAAAGGTTCTGGAGATGGATGCGTTTTTAGAGAAATAAAAAAGTCCCCTTTGGTAAACAATTGTCTGGAAACAGCAATTGTTTGCTAAAGGGGAAATTTTTTATGACTATTGGTAAAAACGCATGACACCAAATACTTTACCCAGAATCTGGATTTCTCCTGTAATGATAATGGGATCCATAGTGTCATTCTCTGGCTGAAGGCGGTAGTAGCCCTTCTCCTTATAGAAGGTCTTCACTGTGGCAGAGTCCTCTACCAAGCAACTACAATGTCGCCGTTATCTGCAGTGGGCTGCTGCTTTACCAGAACCTGATCCCCATCGAAGATTCCTGCATTGATCATGCTGTCGCCTTTTACCTTCAGCATGAAGCTCTGTTCATTGGGCATAAATTCTGCCGGGATGGGGAAGTAGCCATCTACATTCTCTACAGCCAGAATAGGCTGTCCGGCGGCTACGGTACCTACAAGCGGAACATTGACCACTTCACGGCGGACAAGATTGAAATTGTCATCAATGATCTCTATGGCTCTTGGCTTCGTGGCATCGCGGCGGATGTATCCGTTCTTCTCAAGAGCTTCCAGATGGGCATGAACAGATGATGTAGACTTCAGATTTACAGCTTCACAAATCTCACGAACTGCTGGCGGGAATCCGCGGTTCAGAATCTCACTTTTAATATATTCTAAAATTTCCTGCTGTTTTTTGCTGATTTTACCATATGTCATAAGAGTTTTCCTCCGAAATTCATTCAACTTTTTCTTATCATACCATATTTTTCTTAATTAAGCAAACAGATATTCTGAAAATATGTTCGTTTTTTGATATGCAGGCTGTTCACAGCTTCCAGCTTTGTTCACACACTTTTCGTTTTCTTTTCCTTGTGTTCACCGGCAAAAAATGGTACAATTGTTTGGTATGAAAATTCAGAGCCCGACTCAAAAACAAAGGGGGAATCCGCTTGTCCGAGAAGAAATCTAACAAGCCTGGCAAAATGGCAGGACTTTTTGTCCAGTTAAAGAACATATTCGGACTGAATATTGCCACCGTTGCTTTTGGTGTATTGTTATTATATATGATTTTTACTGCATTTTTACTTGTAACCTCCACACACATCGAATCTTACCAGGTTACCACAGGTCCTTTATCACGAAACGAGACCTACACTGGTATTTCTCTTCGGGAAGAGAGTGTTTTTAAGGCAGAATCCTCCGGTTATGTGAATTATTATGCCCGGGAGGGAAGTAAGATCAATGCCAACGGTGCTGTTTACGGATTAAGTTCCGGAAAAATTGCAGAAACCAAGTCTGCATTGACTGCGGACGAACTGGAGAAAATCCGCAGTTCTATGCTCAGCTTTTCCAAGGGATTTTCCGGAAGTAAATTTAACAACACCTACAGTTTTAAGAACCAGCTGGAGGGAAGCATCCTTCAGTATGAGGGAATTTCCACTGACGGGAATGCAGATTCACAAGTAGTGACCATCGGTGGACAGAATATCTGTAAAGCCCAGGAAGACGGCATTATCCTCTATTCTATGGACGGTTATGAGAATAAGACTGTGGAGAACATTACAGCAGCAGATTTTGACCAGACTTCTTACCATGAAACGGATCTGAAGACATCCGAAAAGGTGCAGGCCGGAGATAACATTTATACAAATATTACCAGCGAATTATGGAGCCTGATCATTCCATTAAGCGACAAACAGGCCGCCAAGCTGGAGGGACGTTCCACCATTCGTGTGAAATTTCTCAAGGATGATATGACACAGAGCGGCGATTTTTCCATCATAAAAATCGATGGTAACAAATATGGAAAAATTGACTTCAGCCGCGGTCTGATCCGCTATGCATCTGACCGTTTTCTGGATATTGAGCTGGTTACCAATACAGTAACCGGTCTTAAGATTCCCCTTTCCGCTATTGAATCCAAGGATTTTTACGTAATTCCGGCAGAATATGCCACGACTGATCCTGACAGCGGAAGTGTAGGCTTTAACAAGATTTCCAAAGATTCCAGCGGAAATAACGTAAGAACCTTTATCAATGCTACAATCTACGGTAAAGTTAAAATTGAGTTAGATGATGATTCTGCCGATGAAGCTTACAATTATTACGTGGATAGAAGCGCTTTTAAGGAAGGAGATGCTATTGTAAAAGATGACTCCAACCAGCGCTTTATTGTAGGCGAAACAGATTCTCTGGAAGGCGTTTACTGCATCAATCAAGGGTATGCGGTATTCCGTCAGGTAGATATACTGGATCAGAATGAAGAATATGCCATTATTTCCAGTAATACATCCTACGGACTTTCCCGCTATGACCGCATTGCCAGAGACTCCTCCCAGGTAAAAGAGCAGGATATTCTCTACTAAGTTTAACATATACTATTTTTAAGGAGGCTTATAAATGTTAGCTGAAAATTTACAGCAGGTAAATGCAAATATTGAAAAAGCCTGTGCTGCTGTTTCCCGTGACCCAGGTGAAGTCACATTGGTGGCAGTAAGTAAGACCAAACCGGTCTCCATGCTTCAGGAGGCGTATGATGCCGGTGCGCGTGTTTTTGGAGAAAATAAAGTGCAGGAGATCATGGATAAATATGACCAGCTGCCATCAGATATCCAGTGGCACATGATCGGTCATCTGCAGCGCAATAAAGTAAAATATATTATTGACAAGGTTGCCATGATTCACTCGGTAGATTCCCTTCGCCTTGCCCAGACCATTGAGCAGGAAGCTGCAAAGAAAGATCTTGTTATGCCGATTCTGCTGGAAGTTAATGTAGCAGAGGAAGAAAGCAAATTCGGATTAGCGACGAATGAGGTGCTTCCTCTTCTTGAGAAAATCAGCATATTTTCCCATATAAAAGTGATGGGACTTATGACCATTGCCCCATTTGTGAAAAATCCAGAAGAAAATCGTGAAGTTTTTCGCACATTGAAGAAATTAAGTGTTGACATTAATGCAAAAAACATTAATAATGTTAACATGAGTGTTCTGAGTATGGGTATGACCGGAGATTATCAGGTTGCTGTCCAGGAAGGCTCAACCATGGTACGTGTGGGAACCGGTATTTTTGGTGAACGAAATTATGCCACACGGCAAGAAGATTAAGATTGGAGATTGAAAATGAGCGTTTTTGATAAATTATTAGATTCTATTAAACTGAATGATGACGATTATGATGAAGATAATTATTTAGATGAGGATCTGATGGATGACGAAGAGGGGGATTTCTTTGATGACGATCCCATGGATGACAAGCCTAAGAAGAAATTCTTCGAGAAATTCGGTCGTAAGAAAGAGGATGATTTGGCTGACGCAGATACTTCCTTTGACGAAGAACCTGTACATACAGCAACACCAAAGACTGCTGCCAAGGCTCCTGCGAAACAGCCAGCTGAGAAGCAGCGCCCTGTAGCTTCTTCCAAAATCACTCCGATGAGAAGCAGCCGTCGTGCGAATCAGGCTTCTTCTATGGAGGTTTGTGTGATCAAACCTGCTTCCATGGAGGACACCCGGGAAATTGCAGACACACTTCTTGACAATGCAACTGTAATTCTGAATCTGGAGGGTATTGATGTAGAACTTGCACAGCGTATTATTGATTTTGCATCTGGCGCATGTTATTCCCTGAATGGTTCCCTTCAGAAGATTTCCAGCTACATCTTCGTACTTGGTCCCTCTTCTGTAGATATCACTGGTGATCTTCAGAATATTCTTGGCGGCGCTACACCTTCTGTAAGAGCTGGTTATTGATTTTTATGGATAAGGATGAATTTTTACTTAAGAGAATCCGGGAGCTGGCAAATCTCTCTTACCAGAGAGATATTGTCACCTTTACGGATTTTCTTAACTTAAACGAACAAAATATGCTTGTTTCCCTTAAGCTTCATCAGATAGGCGTAGAGGTAAAGCTTTTCGGTGGCTATGAGCATGCAGAACGGCAGATGGCAGCTTTTTTCCCCGGAGGCCTTGGTTTTTCCTGGGATTATCCTATTGACTGCCTGAAAATAGAACCCAAGGCTCTTCGTTTTTCTGAGGAGCTTGGACATAGAGATTATCTTGGAGCGCTCCTGAATCTTGGAGTTGACCGCAGTGTAGTTGGTGATATCCTCATCAAGGATAAAGAAGCCTGGTTTTTCTGCCTTCATAAAATGTCTGACTTTTTTATTGAAAATCTTATTCGGGTAAAACATACTACCGTTCTGGTTTCCAGAGTAGAGCAGGCAGAAGAGATTCCGGAACCTGAATTTGAAATGATAAATGGTACCTGCGCTTCTGTAAGGCTGGATGCTCTCATCGGGCTGGCTTTTCAGACGTCCAGAAGCAGCATGGTTTCTTTTATTGAAAGCGGTCTTGTGTTTGTAAACGGCAAACTGATCACCTCCAATGGATATGAGCCAAAAGAAGGCGATATTATTTCCGTTCGCGGCAAAGGACGCTTTATCTATGATGGTGTATCCAGACAGACAAAGAAAGGACGCCTTGGTGTCCGCATTCGAAAATACGTATAAACAATAATACATTTGGAGAGGATTTAACTATGGCAGAAGAAAAATTACTTGTAAAACGTGACGGGGAGTTCTGTTATCCCATTTATTTTGAAAATGACTTTTCTTTTCTTTCACAGGCCTTGACAGACGAAGGTCTTGCAGGGAAAAGCATGTGTATTGTTTCAGATTCCACAGTAGCACCTCTCTATGCAGACCAGGTGAAAGCAGAGCTTTTGAAAGTATCCGATCATGTATACCAGTTCACTTTCCCCGCCGGAGAAGCATACAAGAATCTTGATACCGTACAGGATCTTTTCCAGTGCCTTATTGAGAATGGGCTTGACCGCAAAAGTCTGGTGGTTGCTCTTGGAGGCGGAGTAACAGGAGACTTATCCGGCTTCGGTGCCGCAGCCTATCTTCGTGGAATTGATTTTATCCAGATTCCTACCACGCTTCTGGCGCAGGTGGACAGCAGCGTAGGCGGTAAAACTGGCGTTGATTTCAGACAGTTTAAAAATATGGTAGGCGCTTTTCATCAGCCCCGACTGGTTTATATGAACATGGCCACCTTGCAATCCCTCCCTGAGCGCGAATTTGGCTGTGGAATGGGTGAAATTCTAAAGACCGGACTAATTTGCGATAAAGACTTTTTCGACTTTGTATGCGCAAATTACAAGATTATCCGCACTATGGATCCAGAAATGCTTGCCGTTATGATCCGAAAATGCTGTGCCATCAAAGCCGGGGTTGTAGAGCGGGATCCCAAAGAACAGGGAGAGCGTGCTCTTCTTAATCTTGGCCACACCATAGGACATGCAGTCGAAAAGCTGATGAACTTTAACCTTCTCCATGGTCAGTGTGTGGGAATCGGACTGGTTGCCGCAGCTGCCATTTCCAGGGAAAGAGGTCTCCTCACAAATGGTGAATACGAGCAGATCTGCCATAGCCTTAAGCTTTACGGTCTGCCTTTGTATGTGGAAGGACTTTCTCCCAGAGACATTCTTGCAGCTACCAAAAAGGACAAAAAAATGGAACAGGGACAGATTAAATTTATTCTTATGGATGGTCTTGGAAAGAGTTTTATTGACAAGACAGTTACGGATCAGGAGCTTCTTGTGGGAATTCACGCCATCTGCAGGTAATCTATCATGGAAAATAAAACAGCTTCAAACTACAATGATCTTCCACTAAAAGCACCTAAATTAAAAGGAATTCTGCTTATCCTTTTTCTGGTTCTTCTGGATCAGGGAACAAAGTATCTTGCAATCAGGTATCTGAGAGGATCCTCCGGGATTTCTCTTATTGATAATGTGTTAAACCTTCGTTACCTTGAAAACAGAGGCATGGCATTTGGCCTTCTCCAGAATAAGATTCTTTTTCTGGTGCTTACCTGTATTGTTTTTTTTGTGGCTATTATATATCTTTTTATAAAAGCACCTGCAACTGTTTATTATAGACCACTGCTTTATACAGCGGCAATTGTGTTCGCTGGAGCAATGGGGAATTTTATAGACCGTGTTTTCCGTGGATATGTGGTAGATTTTATTTATTTTTCCCTGATTGATTTTCCCACGTTTAATGTGGCAGATATTTACGTGACCTGTGGGATCACAGTGATGGTATTTCTTATGTTTTTCCGTTATAAAGAAGAAAATGATTTTGACTTTCTGAAACCGGGGAACAGATCTGCCAGGTAAATTGATTTGTCTGATTTTTCATATACCGCGTAATTGAGAGAGGAGTTTTACTGATACATGGAGCAATTGGAATTTACAGCAACCGAAAATGAAGCAGGAGTGCGCATAGACCGCTGTCTTTCCGATAAATATGAGGAACTTTCCCGTTCTTATCTTCAGAAGCTTCTGAAAGAACAAGGTGTTACCGTCAATGGGAAAGCAGTAAAAGCAAACTACAAAATACAGGCAGGGGATCTGGTTCAGACAACCCTGCCTGATCTGACTGAACCGGATATTCTTCCGGAAAATATCCCTTTGGACATTTTATACGAAGATGATGATGTACTGGTGATAAATAAGCCCAAAGGAATGGTAGTCCATCCTGCAAATGGCCACACCAGCGGAACTTTGGTAAATGCTATTATGTACCACTGTCAGGGCAATCTGTCCGGTATTAACGGGGTTATGCGTCCTGGAATCGTCCACCGTATTGATAAGGACACTACAGGAGCTCTTCTTGTATGCAAGAATGACACGGCTCACCGTGATCTGGCTCAGCAACTGAAAGCGCATACTATCAAGCGGCGTTACCGGGCTATTGTGGCAGGTAATCTTAAGGAAGATGAAGGTACTGTAGAAGGCCCGATCGGCCGTCACCCAATTGACCGAAAAAAAATGGCGATCAACTACAAAAATGGAAAAGACGCTGTCACCCATTATAAAGTCCTGGAACGTTTCGGGAATGCGACTTATATCGAGTGCCGCCTTGAAACCGGTCGTACCCATCAGATTCGTGTACATATGACCAGCCTTGGACATCCTCTTCTTGGCGATGAGATCTATGGCTCAGGCAAAAATCCTTATCATCTCCAGGGACAGACTCTTCATGCCATGGTTTTGGGCTTTGTTCACCCAAGAACAGGAGAGTATATGGAATTTTCCGCACCTTTGCCAGAATATTTTCTCAATTTGTTAGAAAAATTAAGAAAATAGTTGTCAGTTTACCCTGATGTAGTGTATAATAATCTTACAAAATTCCTATGAATTGCCAGTCACGAAGTGAACAGTAACAAAGGAATTGCAGAAGGGAGTGGCAGATATGAACAATACAACAAGTTCAATTATTACCATCGGACGTGAATATGGAAGCGCCGGCAGGCAGATTGGTCAGGAAGTAGCCAGATATTTTGGAATCAAGTGTTACGACAAAGAACTTCTGGAGCATGCTGCAAACGACAGCGGTATTTGCAAGGAATTATTTGAGAATCATGATGAGAGGCCAACTAACAGCTTTCTGTATTCTCTTGTAATGGATACTTATTCTTTTGGATATTCTTCTGCTGGATTTACAGACATGCCTATGAACCACAAGGTTTTCCTGGCACAGTTCGAAGCCATCAAGAAATTAGCTGCAGAAGGCCCCTGTGTTATGGTAGGGCGCTGTGCAGATTATGCTCTTGCAGATAATAAAGACTGTTTCAGTGTTTTTGTTCATGCTGATCTGGACTGGAGGATCAAGCGTATTGCAGGCAAATACAATAAGACACCTAAAGAAGCCAAAGATATGATCACCAAAACAGATAAGAGCCGTGCAAGTTACTATAATTACTACACCAATAAGAAATGGGGTGCAGCAGCGGGCTACAGCTTAAGCGTTGACAGCAGTGTGCTTGGTATCGAAGGTGCTGCCCAGGCGATTATCAATACCATACATATTTTTGATGACCTTAAGAAATAATATACAGAATCATGTGAAAATAAGGAGTTCTCGAAAGAGAGCTCCTTTTGTAATTTGTTGCATCTCAATTCCTGTTTTCGGTTCCTGTTTTCAAACGCCATCGCCACTTTATATTTTTTTAATGAGACATTGAGACAAAACTGTGTTATAATAGATAGCAATCGCTGTTAAATAAATAACAGTACAGACACTTATTGGTTACTGTGCAAACAGCAGACAGTAACACATATTTTGCATTCATGTTTCAGGAGGACGATATTAGAATATGAAATTACGCTGGGACAATCAACATGTTCGCTGGGGAGTAACTTCTTTCCTTGTAATCGCAGCCAGTATGCTCTTTTATTATGGTGTTTTCCATATGAAGACACTGATTACAGGAATTCAGACATTTCTGGGGATTCTCACACCTATTGTTTATGGGGTCGTGATTGCCTTTTTACTGACCCCTGTATTAAATTTCCTGGAGAAAAAAATCATTTATCCGCTTCTTGCCAGGAAGGAAGTATCAGTAGGAAAGAAGGGGCGCAAGGCAATTCGGTGGGCATGCGTAATTTTATGTATGTTTCTCTTCCTTGCTCTTATTTATGCCCTTATTATGATGATTCTGCCAGAACTGATCCGAAGTATTATGGGTCTGATCTACAGTTTTCCAGCCTATGTGAAGGTTATTCAGAAATGGCTGCAGTCTTTCATTGAGAAATGGAATCTGAACAGTGATGCACTGGACACTTTGAATCAGTCCATCACCACAGCGCAGGACTACCTGACTACGAATATCCTTCCGCAGATGCAGGAAATGCTAAAAAATATTTCCGCAGGTGTGTTTGAATTAATTAATTTTCTGAAGAATTTCCTCATCGGAGCTATCGTTTCCCTGTACCTGATGGCAGATAAAGAGGGATTCATTGCCAAGGCAAAAATGCTCACCTACGCAATTTTTAATACCCAGCATGCGAATTTTATCATCCATTCCATGCGTTTTACCAATAGAACCTTTATCGGATTTTTCAGTGGTAAGATTTTGGATTCTGCCATCATTGGCGTATTGTGTTATATTGGTATGAACTTTTTGAATATGCCATATATACTTTTGATCAGTGTGATCATTGGTGTAACCAACGTAATTCCATTTTTTGGACCTTACCTCGGAGCAATCCCAAGTATTTTTCTCATCTTATTGGTGGATCCGCTGCAGGCTATTTATTTTGCAATTTTTATTCTTGTTCTCCAGCAGTTTGACGGCAATATTCTTGGACCGAAGATTCTTGGTGATTCCACAGGACTTTCCAGTTTTCTGGTCATTGTCGCCATCCTTATTGGCGGTGGAATCTTTGGAATCCCAGGTATGATCATTGGCGTTCCTGTTTTTGCAGTGCTTTACGCGGCACTTGGCAGGCTTGTCCATATCAGCCTGATCTATAAGCAGGTTCCAGATGAGGAGCAAAAATACACCAACATTGACTGTCTGGATCCGGAAACACATGAACCCGTTCTTTTCCCGGCAGAAGAGCCGAAGAAGAGAGAGACACCCAGACGCACTGCAATGTTGAAATTTACCCTTACTTTGTTAAAAACGATCCAGAAAATCCTGACTACAATCTGGATCCTTATAAAAAAATATTCTGTGATAATTTATCAAAAAGTCAGACAATTGATAGAAGAGTACAGACAGAAACAAAACAGTAAAAAGGACGGAAATTAACATGCGGCTTTTAATACAACGTGTAAATCATGCAAGCGTAAAAGTAGATGGTGAAGTTATCGGAAATATTGGGAAGGGCTTTCTTGTACTGGTCGGCATAGGTCAGAATGATACCAGGGAAATTGCAGACAAATATATGAAAAAAATGCTAGGACTTCGAATTTTTGAAGATGAAAATGGCAAAACAAACCTTTCCCTGGCAGATGTAAATGGGGAGATTTTGATGGTTTCGCAATTCACGTTATATGCCAACTGCAAAAAAGGAAACCGGCCAAGCTTTATTGAAGCCGGTGCGCCAGAACAGGCAAATGAACTTTATGAATACATGCTAAAGGAAGCTGCAAAAGTTGTTCCAGTTGTTCAGCATGGTATTTTTGGCGCTGATATGAAAATTTCACTGGAAAACGATGGACCGTTTACAGTGATGTTGGACGAATCGATCATGTAAAATTAACAGCAATTGTAACGAAACCGGCCAAGCTTTATTGAAACCGGTGCGCCAGATGTTCAGAATCGTCTGTAACTGCATAATGAATGCAGTCGAACCATCAATTATATTTTAACATTTAATGAAATTCTGAAAAACGCCGAAAACAGCCAGAAGAAGTGGCTGATTCGGCGTTATACCCCTCATCTAGATCTATACGACAAACCCGAGTTTTTCATATAGATTGGTATCATTATTACTTGCTAAAGGAGAATTTTTCATGGATAAAAAAGTCACCTACCACGAACAGACTGACGTTGAAAATACCTTGCGGCTTCGTGATGTTCTGAAAACCTTGCCGCCATTTTGCAGGGATTTCTTTCGTGCCATTGAACCGCGTACCACAACTAAAACCAGAATTTCCTATGCATATGACATCCGCATTTTCTTTCAGTTTCTTCTGGAACAAAATCCAGCCTTCAGGGACTGGTCTATAGATGCCTTTACTGTGGATGTCCTGGATCAGCTCACAGCCGTTGATCTTGAGGAATATGAAGAATACCTGAAAGTTTACCAGGCCGGGGATAAAACGGAAACCAATGGCGAACGTGGTCTGAAGCGAAAAATGTCCTCATTGCGAAGTTTTTATGCATATTATTTTAAACGTGAAATGATTCACACAAATCCTACCGTCCTTGTAGACGTTCCAAAGATTCATCAGAAAAGCATCATTCGCCTGGAAGCTGATGAAGTTGCCTTGCTGCTGGATTATATTGAGCACGGCGGGGACGACCTTACCGGTCAGAAAAAGGTATATTATGAAAAAACCAAAGACCGTGACCTCGCTCTCGTTACTCTCCTGCTCGGAACAGGTGTTCGTGTTTCTGAATGTGTAGGTCTTGACATAGAAGACGTAGATTTCAAAAATAATGGAATCAAGGTTACTCGAAAAGGTGGAAATGAAATGGTTGTATATTTCGGTCCCGAAGTAGAAAAAGCTCTGAAAAACTACCTGGAAGTACGCAAGAACATTATTCCTGTAGAAGGTCACGAACACGCTCTCTTCTACTCTACCCAGCGCAAACGAATTGGGGTCCAGGCCGTTGAAAACCTGGTTAAAAAATACGCCCGCCAGGTTACCACCACCAAGAAAATCACCCCTCATAAACTCCGCAGTACTTACGGCACCGCCCTCTACCAGGAAACAGGCGATATTTACCTTGTAGCGGATGTTTTAGGCCATAAGGACGTGAATACTACCAAGAAGCATTATGCAGCCTTAGACGATTCCAGACGGCGTCAGGCAGCCACTGCTGTAAAGCTGCGTGAAGATTAACATCTGCTTCACACGTACAATTGTTGTAATCACCGCATTTAATTCACATAATATTATTATTGTAAATTAACACAGAAACATACCGCAAAACAAGACTTTCTGCAAAATCTCCCTCAAAGTGGGACGTGCAGATTGTAGGAATGATTTTTCAAACAGGTTCTAAGGCGCACCTCAAAAAAGGACATGACCCACAGTCGAGTCATGTCCTTATGTACCTCTAATTTGGTTTTACTGAATTTATAGCTGCAATATCATATTATCCGAGATTATAATGCTACTGCAATCTTATCCTGTAATGCTTCCGGAATCTCTTCTTTGTCAAGCGAAATACTTACAACTATTGAAATTCCATATTTCTCACCGATCTTGTCCAGCTGATCAAGTGTATCTGTAACATCAGCGTCTTCCAACTTGGAAACCTTAAGGAAGCTGTCCAGATAAATCTGCTCAAGATCGTGATCCTGAGAAATAATACCACAAATGAAACCTACGAACTCATCTGCATTCTTCAATGGATAAGAGGAAACGTCAATAAGACGTACCTTATTGTTAAGCTCATACATATGTTTGGTACTCTTGTCAAGGTAAACAATGCTTCCGTTGGCTTCTTTCACCGCACCGTTTACTCTGTCTAAGAGCACTTTTGTTTTGCCTTTGCCTTTCTTTCCTACGATCAGTTCAACCATGATGTTTTCCTCCTTAGACAATATGATATTAAATTTTTACCAAAAACCTTGTTTAATATGTTTCATATTATAGTATAATTTTTCTAAATTTTCAAGAGTTTTTTTAATATTTCTGTCTATTTTTCTCAATTGTGGCTACGATTCATAAAGCGACTGACTAGTACATCGTTTTCGAAATAACTATGCCTGCACACTCGAATCCACATCCTACGCGATTGGTGTAGTTATTTACGAAACGATGTACTAGAGCGTGTTTGAAAAAGGCTTTCTGCAAGATGTGCGTCACGATTTGTGGGAGATTTTGCCCGGATGAGGGCGCCGTAGCGGGCTACGGCAACCGAATTCGGGCAAAATATACCGCAAAGTGGAGCGTGCAGATTGCGGGAATGATTTTTCAAACAGGCTCTAGTTTATATTCTGCAAAAGGGACGACATCTGCTCATAAAGCTCGTCTTTTGTGGAGGCACCCATTACAATGGAAATGTACGGCTTTCCATAAGCATTCTGGCTCAGCAACGCCAGACAGTTACCTGCATTGTCCGTAGTACCGGTCTTTCCACCCAGAATAGTCACATTCTTAGGAGGGGTAGCTTCTCCTGTGAGATAATGGTCTGTGGCAAGTAATGTGGTACTTGCACTGCTTCCGTCCGCATGAGTATATTCTACTGTATAAGATCCGGACTGTGTAATTTGAGTAAACTCTGGATAATTCAAAGCTTCCTTTAACATCAGATAGATATCATAGGGAGTGGTATAATGGTTTTCATCCTGCAGTCCATGAGGATTGGTAAAATGAGTTCCGGTACAGCCAAGTTCCCTGGCATAACTGTTCATCATCTCCACAAACCCATCTGTAGAACCACCCACATGCTCTGCAATAGCCGCTGCTGCGTCATTACCTGAATAAACCAGCAGACAATGAAGAAGCTGATCCATAGTCACCTGGTCACCTGCCCAAAAGCCGCAAACCTGTGAACCCTCCTCCAGATTCAGATTCTCCTGTGTAATGGTTACTACGTCATCCATATTTCCATATTTCAGTGCCAGCATAGCTGTCATGATCTTGGTGATACTTGCCGGGTATACCTTTTGAAGTGCCTGTTTGGAATAAAGCACCTTTCTGTCATCCAGATCCAGAAGAAGTCCTTTCTGGTTTTCCCCAAGGGAAACACCATCCATCGGAACATCTGATACGACCACACACAAATTCTTAGCAAAACCATCAGCTCTCAGGCTGTCTAAGTCTGTAATTCCACCAGAAAACTCTCTGGAAGCTACATATGCATCCTCCAGCTTATCAAAAACAGTTCCATTTCGGAGAACATAAATTGCACCGATCCCAGTACCGCCAAGCACAACCAAAAGCAACAGTAAAAGAACAGTATTTCTGATCCTCTTTCTTCTGGAGCTTCGAAATCTTGCCTGTTTACGTCTTGAGTTCTTCTTTTTTGCGGCTGTCATAAATATTCCTCTTTCTTATCAATTTCTTTTCTCTTAAGTTCTTTATTATAAGTACTGCTCTGCAGACCTACATTCATCACAAGCCCCATACCGATAAACAAGCTGACCAGGGAAGTCAGACCATAACTTACAAAAGGAAGAGGCGTACCAGTATTCGGTGCCAGTCCAGTAGCAACGCAGATATTCAAAAAACTCTGAATAGCTACAACACTGCCAATTCCGCAACAGATAATCTTCCCGGCCAGATCCTTGGCCCTGAGGCTCATCCTGATACATTCAACTGAAATCAACAGCAATAATGCGACCAAAGTCGTACATCCTATAAATCCATACTCCTCTCCGGCAACTGCGAAGATAAAGTCGGTCTGGTTCTCTGCAACAAAGTTTCCAGCATTTACAGAAGAAACCTGGTCATCCCCGGTAAGTTTTTTTCCAACCAGTTCTCCGGAAGCAATCGCCGTCTTCGAGTTATTCTGCTGTTCAATATCCTCCTGGTATTCCTCGTTTTCCGGGTAAAGGAAAGACATAATACGTGTTCTCTGATAATCCTTGATCAAAGTCTGATCTGGCTGCACAACAATAGACAAAAATATGATCAGAAGGGGAACCGCGATCAGGATCGCACCTCCGATGATTTTGTAACTCAGTCCTGCTATATACAGCAGAATACAGAAAATAATGGTTACCGTAATGGTATTTTTCATATCCGGCTGTGCATAAATAAGAGCCAATGGAACAGCCAGAAGGAGCACTGATTCTGCCAACACCCTGAAAGTATTGATATCATCTTCATGGTCCATAAAAAACTTGGCAAAAAACAGAATAATAATAACTTTGGAAAGCTCGGTAGGCTGAAAACGGAAGCCACCGATATCCAGCCATCTGGACGCACCTCCAGCCTCACTTCCGAACAATCGTACACCAATAAGCATAAGCAGATTAAAACCATACATGATCCACTGGAAATTCAATATCCAGGAATAATCCATTAACGATAAGATCACCAGCAACACAAGCCCCATCACAACGCCCAAAAGCTGTTTATTTCGAAGATCTGGCGATGCACTTGCTACCAGCTGCACTCCAAACAGACTGATCGCAGTCAGAAGGATCACTAGTTTAAAATTGTAAAAACGTAGCTTATACTGTTTAATCATAAATTTATCTGTCCTTTTTCGTCAACACAGGGATATAGGCCATTAAGACAGGCGGTTCCTGTGATATCTGTATTTTCACTTTAGTTTCCTCTATGGTCACATACTTCTTTACTGTATGTACCAGATCGCTTTTTAACATTTTCATCATCTGTGGAGAGCATTCTATGCGTTCTGAGATAAGAAGAAGTTTCATCCTGTCGCGAGCATATCCTGCTGAACGCCTTCTTTCATTTAAAAAGGTCTTCATGCAAAATCCCTCCATTTCAGAGCATTAGTTGACATAACATTATTATAAACAACCAACATGCTATTTTGCGTAACTAATTATTACCTGAATATCAATGTCTTTTAAACAGTCGCGAAAACATACCTTTCTTCTGTCTGAGTTCTGCAAAGGGAACTTCCTCGCCCATAAGCCGTTTACAAATATTCCGGTATTCCTCCTCTGCCTGAGAATTTTTACCAGAAAGAGGCTCTCCCTGATTGGTTGCTATCACAATCTGCTCGTCATCTAAAAGAGTTCCAATCAGATCTACAGCCAGAATCTCTGTCACATCATCCACAGACATCATATCTCCCCTGGCGATCATGTCAGGACGAAGACGGTTGATGATCAGATGGATATCCCGCAGATCATTTGCTTCCAGAAGACCAATGATACGATCCGCATCGCGAATTGCGGATACCTCCGGGGTCGTCACTACAAGAGCTTTATCTGCACCTGCAATGGCATTCTTAAATCCCTGCTCAATTCCAGCCGGACAGTCCAGCAATATATAATCAAACTCCTCCCGCAGATCATCCGTCAGTTTGATCATCTGTTCCGGTGATACGGCGGTTTTATCCTTAGTTTGCGCAGATGGCAGCAGATAGAGCTCCGGATGCCGCTTGTCTTTGATCAGAGCCTGTTTCAGACGGCAGCTTCCATTCACCACATCTACCAGATTATATACGATCCGGTTCTCCAACCCAAGCACAACATCCAGATTACGAAGACCAATATCCGTATCCACAACCACGGTTTTCTTTCCCATCATAGCCAGACCAGTTCCTATATTGGCAACTGTAGTGGTTTTTCCTACACCGCCTTTTCCGGATGTAATGACAATGACTTCACCCATTTCTTCTGATTCCTCCTAAACAAAATGTTCCAAAATCCTGGTATTTCTCTTATGGATATGCCTGCCGGAACACTCCCGGCAGGCATATCCAGTACTGCTGATCAGACTATGAACAGCAGCAAAATCGTTTTTAGTCATTCGATGTATCACTGGTATCTGTAGAAGCAATACCTGTGAGAATAGAATCTTTATCTGCAAGATTGTACATATATTTAAAAATATCATTAGCAATCAGACATGCATTACCGGAGCTGTATCCATTGGCAATACGGATTGCCACCGCATACTCCGGATCAGAGGCCGGCGCATAACCGATAAACAGACCATGGTTTGGATGGCGAAGATCCAGCTCTGCTGTACCGGTTTTACCTGCCACTTCTACTCCAAGACCATCAAACTGGGAATGAGTCTGGATCACACGACGCATACCATCATGGATCACATCCCAGATATTTGAAGAAATATTTACCACATCCTCGATTTCCGGCTCATACTCCTGAATCACCTCTCCCTTCGGGTCCATTACTTTGTCCAGAAGAGTCAGTTTAAATACATTCCCGGAAGTAGCCATAACAGTAGCATAACGAGCCAATTCAGATGTAGTAAACAGGTTATTTCCCTGTCCCATATAGGATGGAACTGCTTTGGCATCGGAAACCTTCGGAGTTGCCTCTGAGAGCTCGATTCCAGTCTTCCGATCCAGACCGATCAATGAGGCATATTCCTGAAGCTTATTCAGACTCTGCACCTCGGAGAACTCATTGTCCCCAACTTTTCCCAGCTGAAAACCGATCATGTTAAAGAAATAGTTACATGACTGCTCGATTGCTGTACGGATATCCAGACTTCCATGACCATTCTTATACCAGCAATTAATAGGCGGATCTACATAGTCAAAAGTTCCGGTACATTCAATATATGTACCTCGTCAATAATTCCTTCTTCCATTCCTGCAATTGTTGAAAGAAGCTTTAAAGTGGAACCTGGTGCAGTGGTTTGCTGGGTCGCTTTATTGAAGAACGGACTGGACTGGTCAAGTGCCAGTTTTGCATAATAATCTGTATCCATATCATTGGTCAGACGATTATTGTCATATCCGGGATAGGAAACAAGTGCAACTACATCTCCAGTCTTTACATCTACAACCACAGCGGACGCTGAGCATGGCATTAATGCCAGCTGTGCAGGCTCTATCTCCAGAGTGTATATCTTGTTGATCATGAAATCATAAGCTCCCATTGCTCCGGAAGCCAGATTCTCATAATCATCATCATTTTTGTCAAGGACTCCCTGCTCATAAAGCACCAGGCAGATTTCCTGTCCGGAAATTGTATCTTCCTGCAGCATGTATTTGTAAAGGAGCTTGGAAAATCCAGTATCTGTACTGAGATAGTCGATAATATATGCTGTCAGTGCCTGATAAATTTCCTCAGAATCCAGATACTCTCCTTCCGGTGAAAAGCTGCTGATGTCGATCCAGCCCTGGCTTGTGGCATAAGTCAGGTAATCCTTCAGGCTGATGGTTTCATCTGTTGTCCAGGCCTTGTAAGTAGCATCTGATGTATCAATGGCATCTTTGGAAATAATTCCAAGCGTGTCTCTAAGAAGGTCATTACAGATGTAAGACAGATATTCCTGTGTTTCTTCATCTTCATCCTTATAGGCTGGCGGGTTTGAGCCATTCAGCTTCGTGCTTATTGTATCAAAAACTCTCTGCTGCTTTTGTTGAAATTTGGCATATAAATTTTTTTCTATGTCAGAGGCATCCTCATTGCTGAATTTGGTGATGTCAATCACACTGTTGGAAATCAGGGCATTGTATACATCATAAATAGGAATACGGATCTGACTGGCATCTGTGACATACGTGTAATCAAAAGTCTTTGCCGCATCAATTTTCGTCAGAAGAACACCAGCCACACGCTGTTTGAGGATCTGATAGATTGCCGATTGCCAGTCAGTATCAATAGTAAGCTGCACATCATCTCCCGCAACCGGCTCTACTTTGGTATCCTCGTCAATTTTCAGAACCTTTCCAAGGTTATCAACAGAAACCGTCTCCTTGCCGTCTGTTCCCTGAAGGGTAAGTTCCATATACTGCTCAATTCCTGCTTTACCTACGATCGCATCATTGGAATAATCCGGATTCTGTTTCCGAAGCTCTGTCAGCTCCTCGGAAGAAGCCTTACCTGTATAGCCAAGGATTGGTGCCATACTTTCATCATCAATATACTGGCGGATGGAATCCTCAACCACATCAATTCCCTGCAGTCCGGTCTTATTCTCCATGATCGCAGCTACCGACTTTTCACTGACATTGGTAGCAATGGTAACCTGCATATATTTCTTAAAGCTGTTGGTATTCAATTCATAGCGGATAGTTGCAATATCAAGCATTTCCTGCTTGGTCAAAGTAAGAGGCAGACCATGGGAGGTCAGTTCATCCTCTGTATAAGCACGATCACCGCTAAGAACGATAGAAAATTTCTCGGAACCAGTGAGAAACTCCATCATCTGATCCGCAGTCGCCGTCTTCTGTTCATCTTTCAAATCATCGATCAATGCCTGTCCATAAATATCAGCACGGAAACGGTTCAGGGTAAAGCCCTCAGCAACATCAAAAGCATACTCTCCATTCTTATCTACCACAATATGGAAGGAATGGGTAATATCATCTCCGTTGCTGTGAAGAATCTGAAGCACCTGATAGGCTACACCATTTAATGTAAGATTCTTCTCCCTTGTAGAAGTGTAAGTTCCATTATCCTCCAGTGTCAGAGAATAGGAAAGCACATTAGATGCAAGAATATCACCATTTCTGTCCAGAATATTTCCGCGGGTGCTCTTGAGCACACGCTCTTTGGTTGTCCTGGCCTGGAATTTGCTGATGTAATCCTCTCCCTGAATAATCTGCAGATCAAATAATCTACGCACCAGAACAACTGACATTATCACAAATACCAAGATCAGGACTGTTGTTCGTTTTAAACTGATTTTTTTGAAAATTCGTTTTATTTTAGTACCCAAATTGACTCACTTTCTTTCCTGGTTATGTTCATGTAGTGATAGTTTATGTAACGGAAAATCCGGTATACAATCAAGGTAATAAATACCGTGTAAAACATTTCCGGGATAATGATCCTGTACAGATAAGTCCCAAGTCCCAGTCTGCCTCTTAGGAGGAACTGCAACCCATAAACAGACAGATTATATAAAAGATCTGCAATTGCAGTCAGAAACATAGGAACCTTCACATCATCATCGTAATAAATCCTGTGCGCATATCCACTTAAATAACCAATATACATATAGATCAAAGCATAAAATCCAAATACGGATCCAAAGAACAGATCCACAAAAAGCCCTGAAAAAAATCCTGCCCAAAGGCCGCTTTTGCGCCCGCGCATAAGCCCCATGGATACACAGAAAGCCAGCATCAGATTAGGAGTTACAGAGCCAATAGAAATCAGATCCATAACCGTACACTGCAGAAGAAAACATATTACGATCGTAAGAAAATAGACAATCTTACCCTTCATCTGCGCCCTCCTGTCCGTCTGCTGCACTGCCGTCAGTATTGTCGCTACTCTCCTGACTGCTGTCGCCAGAGGTACTGTCAGAACTGCCGCTGTCAGAATTACCTTCCACCTGCGCGGTTCCGTCTACCAGATCCTGCTTATTCACAGTAATAACAAATACATCCTTCAAATGAAGGAAATCCACAGGTGTTACAATGGTTCCTGTCTTAGTCAGGTTATTGCTGTCTACCTGCACTTCGCTTACATAGCCGATAAACAATCCTTCTACAAATTTCTCACTGATATTGGAAGTGACAATACGTTCCCCGACAGTCACCTTGTTCTCCTGATCATAAAGCTGCTCAAAGCGAAGCTTTCCTTCATCAATCAGTTCCAGGTCTCCGTTTACAATACAGTTATCAGAAGTGCTTACTGTCATGGCACTTACACTGCTGCTGTCATCAATAATGGAACGGACAGTAGCCCAGGAGGAACCAACTTCTGTGACAATTCCAACAAGCCCCTTGCCTGCGATCACATTATTATCGACCCTTATCCCATCATCAGAACCTTTGTTGATCATAAAGGTATCGTACCAGTTTCCAGGATCTTTGGAATGATAGTCGCAGCTACCTTCGGATAGTCCTCATAGGTCTGGTCCAAATTGTAAAGCTCTTTCAGTCTCTGATATTCCCCTTGATCCTGGATCAGTTTGTTATTCTGTGTAGTCAGGCTGTCCAGTTCTGCTTTCAGCTCTTCATTTTCAAAAAGCAGATCCTGTTTGTCCTTGAAGCTGTCCCTGACGGAACGGACCATACTGCCGATCTTTTCAATGCTTTTTTCAAAAGGAACTATGACAATTCCTGCTGTTTCCTGCAAAGGAGCTGTGGAAATTCCTGAAGCAAATGTAGCAACAATACAGCTCAGGCAGAAAAGTGTCATAATCGCCAGCAAATGTTTACTTTTCAGATTTATGCGAAATCGAAATTTTTTCTTAAGGTTTTTCATAAAATGGCACCCCTAAAAATTTATGATTTATAACTGTTCAGTACCTTCACAGTTACTATAATTTTCTTTGTGTGATGGGCTGAGCCCATTTACGAAGTTCTTTGTCGTGGATGATCTTCTCCAGCCCTTTGACGGCTGAAGTTTCGTAAAGATCTGACAGGTTAAAAGAATAGCCTGTATAACTTGCCAGATATGTATCAATATGAGGGATTCTGGTGCTCCCTCCGGTAAGGAAAATGCCTTCTTTCGCAATGTGGTAGGAGATCTGCGGCGGGATACGTTCCAGAAAAACTTTCATCTGGGCACCGATCTCATTGACACAGTTCATGATTCCCGCATTGACTACATAGGCAGAAATAACCTCTTCCCTGGGAAGACCGGAAACACTGTCAATTCCTACAACCTTACGGGCCTGCTTGTGCTGGTCTGCAAGCCGTCCCATTACCAGCTTCAGCCGCTTCCCAGTACGGGTGCCGATCTGAAGATTATAACGCTTGCGTACTTCACTGCACACTGCCTCATTCATCTGACGTCCGCCAATTGGAATCTTCTTATTTATGATAATACGGCCTCCCGTAACAATGGAAAAATTCGTACTCTGGGCACCAATATTTACGATCATGCTTCCTGCATTGTTCTCCAGATCCACACCCATAGCTATGGCATCTGCAATAGGAGCCTCTACCATGTAAACCCTGTTCTTCCGCAGCCAATGTCCATTCGCCACCTGATAATAAGCTCTTTTTTCAATAGCAGTCATGTCCAGAGGAACTGCAAAGTACATGACAGAGCCTATTCCCAGAATTTTATCAATTTTTTTCATCATACTGTAAAGTACAATTTCCTGCAGTTCCAGATTGGCTATCATACCAAAAGCCATCGGCGAACTTACGGAAATATCAGAGGGTGCTTTCTCAAACATTTCATACGCTTCGTTGCCCACGGCTATGATTTTGCGGCCCTTGGCCGCAATCATGTTCTTCTCAATGTAGCTTTTATTTCGAATCATGGAATAGACCTTGACGGAACTGCTTCCAAGGTCTATTCCATATGTTTTTTCAAACAGCATATATCTGTCCCTTCATCATTACTATGCCCTGCAAAAACAAATACCCGCCACTGGTTTACAGACGGCGTCAGCACTTCCGGCGGATCATTCCTCTGGCATCATTCCCTGTTCTTTAAAGCTAATGTATCTCTGGTCACCGATCACAACGTGATCCAGAAGCTTCACCCCAAGAATCTCCCCAGACCGGTAAATACGCTCTGTAATTTTCTTATCACATTCACTGGGCGTAGGATCTCCGCTTGGATGGTTATGAACCAGGATCACACTTACAGCGTGAAACTTCAATGCTTCCATAAAAACCTCCCTTGGAGTGATCAGAGTTGAATTCACGGTTCCCCGGGAAAGCATCTGCTCGCCAAGAAAATGGTTTTTTCCATCCAGCAGCATAACGATCAATATTTCCTGCTCTTCGTGCCGGAGACGTTCCATATAGTATTTTGCTATCGTGATGGGTTCGTTAAAAGAAAGTCTTGGTCTGGCAACAGCAGACGCCATCCGCTTGGAAAGCTCCCCGATACATTTCAGCTGGACGGCCTTGACTTTCCCGATTCCGTTCACCTTCATCAGATCCGGAATGGACATATGTAAAAGTCCCAGAAGTCCCGGATAGGAGGTATCTTTCGTAAGACTTAAGATTTGATTGGCGAGTACAAGAGAATTGCAGCCTTGTACACCGCTTCTCAGGATCACTGCCAGAAGCTCGCTGTCGCTGAGCACGGATGGTCCCCACTGCAGACATTTCTCATAAGGACGTGACGACTCCGGCAGTTCTCTGATGGTCTGTTTCATTTCATTCATATCTTTCACCTGCAGTTCTCCAGGACTGACAGGATACTGCTCACGCCATACCTGAAACTTACTTCGCACAGCTTTGCCAATGAACAGTAATGGGACTGTTCTTCATGTCATAATAAGCAGATACTTCTTATTCCCCGAGACACAAAGACAAATTCCCCCGCACTGTGTTTCACAATGCAGACTCATTTTAGCATAAAAAAGGAGAGATGTACACTCTCTCCTAAAAATTTCTGAACTTTTTAGAAACAGCTTCCGCTACTTTTATGCCATCCATAGCAGCAGAAGTAATCCCGCCTGCATATCCAGCGCCTTCCCCACAGGGGTAAATCCCCTCATAGTTTGCTTCCAGGGAATCCTTATCACGGACAATACGCACCGGAGATGATGTTCTGCTTTCCACGCCGGACAGCACTGCATCAGGACGGTCAAAGCCTTTGATTTTTTTCCAAAAGCAAGAACACCCTCTTCTATGGAATCACCAATCTCTTTTGGAAAAATACTGCGCACATCACCTGGAACACAGGCGCCCTTAATACAAGGTTCTACATCTTTAAGTCTTGTACTCGGCTTATGCTTCTGATAATCCTCAAACAACTGTACCGGAACCTTACCATTTCCAGCTTTCCACGCTGCGCGCTCCAGATTGCGCTGGAATGCTACGCCGCCCAGAGGCCCCTCTTCCGGAAAATCAGCCGGAGTTACCGATACGATCAGCGCACTGTTTGCATTGCGGCTGTCCCTGGCCTGATAGCTCATACCATTTACAGCAAGCATCTCCGGTTCTGAAGAAGCGTTTACTACATAACCGCCCGGACACATACAAAAAGAATAAACACCACGGCCATTTTCACATGTGTGGGTAACTTTATAAGCAGCAGCTCCAAGTTTCTCGTTTTCCTCTTCCCCATAAAGAGCCAGATTGATCATGGACTGTGGATGTTCCATACGTACACCTACTGCAAAAGATTTTGGTTCCATATAGATTCCTTTTTTCTCAAACATGAAAAAGGAATCTCTTGCGCTGTGTCCAACTGCCAGCACACATACCTGGGCCGGAATCCTTTTTTCCCCATTTATCTCAATTTCTTTTAACTGACTGTTTTCAAAAAAAAGATCTGTCACTTTGGAACGGAACTGGAATTCCCCGCCCATTTCCTCAATTTCATGGCGAAGAGTCTCCACCACGCCAACCAGCACGTCTGTACCAAGATGTGGTTTCTGCTGATAGATAATTTCCGACGGTGCACCCGCCTGCACGAAACGCTTCAGTACTTCATGATTTCTTCCTGAAGGATCTTTTACCAGAGTATTTAGTTTTCCGTCGGAAAAAGTACCAGCACCCCCTTCACCAAACTGCACATTGGAATCCGGATCCAGTACGCCATTTTTCCAGAAATTCTCGACAGTCTTCTGACGGACATGCGCTTCCTCTCCCCGTTCCAGAACCAGGGGGCGGTAACCTGCCTTCGCCAGATACCAGGCACAAAAAATTCCGGCAGGTCCGCTTCCTACAATGACCGGCGGATATTTCAGTTCCTCTTCACCAGGAGATGGAAATGTATATTCTTTTTTCTGAGTTAACATAATGTTATTATTGTGAACTCTTCGAAAGATCTTGCTTTCCTGGTTTTTATCCTGCAAAGACACATCTACCGTATAAACAAATTTTTTATCCTCTTTATGACGGCAATCCAGTGACTGCTTCACTATTTCGTAAGTGAAGCCTTCATTTTTCAGACGAAGCTCCTTACGGATCTTTTGGCTTAACTCTTCCGGGGTATGATTAATTGAAAGTTTCAGCTGGGTAATTCGAATCATGTTATTCTCCTTTTTCAAACACGCTCTGACATTTACTGGCATTCACTCCTGCAACATAACCGCTGGACCAGGCCCACTGCAGATTGTAACCGCCACATTTCCCATCAATGTCCAATAGTTCTCCTGCGAAATATAAGCCTGAATTTCGTGTGGATTCCAAGGTTTGGGCGTTAACCTGCGTAGTATCAACGCCGCCTGAGCACACCTGTGCCTGTTCAAAAGACTGATAACCAGTCACTTTAAGCGGATAGCTGCTGATTGCTTCTTCCAGATCATTTGCTGACAAAAGCACTTTTGCAAGCTTATCCGGGAAAAGTCCGGTCAAAAAGTCTTTTTTTCCTTTATAGGGGCAGTTTTCCTTTCGTATTTTCAGAAAAGCTTTCAACTGTTCCCGGGAAAATTCTGGCAGAAAATTTAAAATCAGAGTCACATTTTTTCCCTGTTTCAGTGCACGGATTCCGTATCGGCTGACCTGAAACACCGGAATTCCAGATACGCCATAATCAGTAAGCTGTAGTTCTCCTGTTTCCTCTGTGACTTTTTTCCCATCCACAAGCAGCGTAATTCTGCCTTCTGTGCGGACACCTGCCCAGCCGGAAAAGCCTGTATTCTTGCATTTCAGGGCAGTTAAAGCCGGGAGAGGCTCTATGAGCCTGTGTCCCAGTGCTGCGGCAAGCTCATAACCGCTGCCATCGGAACCGGAAATTGCAGAAGCTTTGGAACCATTGGAAAGAATAACTGCTTCACCCTCGTATATCCAGCCTTCTACCTGAACCTTCCAGCTATCCTGTTCCTTAAAAACACGTTGTACTTTTTGGTTGGTCTTGATCTTTACCCCAAGATTCCGTGCTTCCATACACAATACCTCAGCAACGCTTGCTGCCTGTCCGCTATGCGGATAGAGATAGCCGCCGTTTTTATTCACAGGATAAATTCCAAGCCGGGTAAAAAATTTCACCGTGTCTTCTACCGGAAACTGATTCAGAACTGCCTGTTCAAAGCCTGGATTTTCGCTTCGATATGCATCAGACGGCACCTGGATATTGGTAAAATTACATTTGCCGTTTCCTGTAGCGCAGATCTTTTTGCCTGGTTTTTCATTTTGTTCCAATATGGTTACAGCGGCCCCGTTTTCTGCAGCTGCAATGGCCGCCATCAGCCCGGACGCCCCGCCGCCTGTAACGATAACACGTTTTTTCTCCATATAAACTCCCGTTTTTTACATCTGTTTTAAAGAACTTATGGTAACGGTTCAGCGCCTCCCTGTTACACGCCTGGCGTTGCACGAAAATTCATGTTTTTCATGATTTCACTGTAATTTTACCAAATCCTGCTCCACAAGTTTCTGCAAGGACATCATAACACCTAGTTTTGCATGCTCCCAGGTAAGTCCTCCCTGGAAATATACGGCATATGGCTCTTTCACAGGTCCATCTGCGGAAAGCTCAATAGAAGAGCCCTGTACAAATGCGCCAGCCGCCATAATGACCTGACTGTCATAACCTGGCATATCCCATGGCTCCGGATCAACATAACTGTCAACCGGGGCAGCAGCCTGAATTCCCTTACAGAATGCGATCAGACGCTCCGGACTTTTTAAAGTCACTGCCTGAATAATATCCTGCCTTGGCTCTGTGGAATTTGGAACCACGTCAAATCCAAGCTTTTCATAAATATTGGCTGCAAAAACAGCGCCCTTTAACGCACCCTTTGTCACCATCGGTGCAAGGAAAAATCCCTGATAGAAGGAACGGTTTACGCCAAGTGAAGCTCCCACCTCAGCACCAAGTCCCGGACAGGTCATACGGTAAGAAGCATTTTCCACGCACTCTTTGGTTCCCGCAATGTAACCGCCAATTGGAGCAAGTCCGCCGCCCGGGTTTTTGATCAGGGAACCAACCACCATATCTGCACCAACATCACTGGCTCAATCGTGTCAACAAATTCGCCGTAGCAATTGTCTACCATACAGATCACATCAGGCTTAATGCTCTTTACAAATGCAATCAGCTCACCAATCTGCTTTACTGAAAAAGAGGGGCGTGTCATATAGCCTTTGGAGCGCTGAATCTCAACCAGTTTTGTCTTCTCATTGATTGCTTTGCGGATATTTTCATAATCGAAAGTTCCATCCTCAAGAAGATCCACCTGACGATAAGTTACTCCGTATTCTGCCAGGGAGCCCTTGGATGGACGGATACCGATCACCTCTTCAAGAGTATCATATGGCTTTCCGGCTGGTGCCAGCATTTCATCGCCTGGACGCAGGTTTCCAAAAAGAGCAATGGCCAGGGCATGTGTTCCACACGCAATCTGCGGACGCACCAGACATGCTTCTGTGTGGAATGTATCCGCATAAACCTTTTCCAGAGTATCACGACCGTAATCGTTGTAGCCGTAACCGGAAGAAGAGCCGAAGCACTCCTCGCTGACACGGTTTTTCTGCATAGCCAGAAGAACTTTCATCTGGTTATATTCTGCAGTTTTGTCAAACTGTTCAAAACGCTCCTTTAAGGATTTTTCTATTTCATGGCAAAAATCATAAACCTGGGAAGAAATTCCCAGCTGCTCGTATAATTCTTTCATAATAAATTTTCCGTCTGTCTGACGGTATTCCTCCATTTTTTGTTTTCAAAGCGGGCGATTACCCCCTGTGGAAAATCTGATTATCGAAATAACTACTCTCCAGTTATTCCTTTTTCATGGCAAACGCTCAGCATATATTCCAGCATTTTATTCTCGTCATACCCGAACTCATCTTTATTCACCCACACTGTTTCCGGTTCTCTGTGGAACCAGGTGAGCTGGCGTTTGGCAAAGTGCCGGGTGTCGCGCTTCAAGATCCGCACAGCCTCTTCCAGCGGCATTTCTCCATCCAGATAGGCCAGGATTTCTTTATATCCAAGACCCTGCATGGAAACCATACCTCTGTGATAGCCCATGTTCTTCAGCTTCTGGACTTCTGCCACAAGACCGCTGGTCATCATTTCATCCACCCTCTTATCAATGCGTTTATATAAAAGCTCCCGTGGTGCATTCAGCACAAAGTATGCCAGATTATAGGGGCTGGTTCGTTCCTGCTGCTCCTCATTGTGTGCGGAAATAGGGCTATGGTTCTGATGATAAAATTCCAGTGCGCGGATTACACGCTTCGTGTTGTTTTCGTGGATCACTTCGGCGCTTTTGGGATCCACCTCTGCCAGCATCTGATGAAGATATGCAGGACCTTTTTCCTGGACAATCGCCTCCAGATCGGCCCGGTATCCATCGTCCTGCTCAGCCTGGGTAAAATCAATATCTCTGGTCACCGCCTGAATATAAAAGCCGGTTCCCCCCACCAGAATGGGAATATGTCCCCTGATGTAAATCTTTTCCATGGCATCCTTTGCCATCTGTTGAAAACGCACAATGTGAAATTCATCCTCTGGCGTCAGCTCATCCACCAGGTAATGGGGAACTCCCTGCATTTCTTCTGGCATGATCTTCGCAGAGCCAATATCCATATATTTATAAACCTGCATGGAATCTGCAGATATGATCTCGCCGCCAATGGCTTTTGCCAGAGAAATAGACAGCCTGGTTTTTCCAACTGCAGTAGGACCGGTAAGGACAATAAGAGGTTTTTTCATAATCTCTCCTGTTTATACAATTCGCTTAAATTTCTTTTCAATTTCTGTCTTTGTCATCGCAATGATAGTGGGACGGCCATGAGGACAATTATATGGATTGTCCAGAGTAAGAAGCTCGTCGATCAGCTTATCTGCCTCCAGAGCAGACATCTGATGATTTCCTTTGACAGCAGATTTGCATGCCATTGTGGCAAGTCTTGCTGTGAAAAGGTCAAAAGCATCCTTTGCACCTTCTCCTCCCAGATTGTCAAGCATTTCCAGAAAGAGTTCTTCTTCATGGAATCCGTACAAATTTGTCGGAACTGCACTGATACAGTATTCCCTTCCACCAAAGGGTTCAATCTCAAAACCGTATTTCCTGAAATATTCTTCGTTGGCTTTTAATTTCGCCTGTTCATCCATGTTCAAGGTCACCACAAGCGGAGGATTCAGATATTGCGATTCAATGGACTGTTCTTTAAAACGTTTTACAAAGCGCTCATAATTTACCTTTTCGTGAGCTGCATGCTGGTCGATAATGTAAAACTGGTTTTCAAATTCCACCAGCCAGTAGGTGTCAAACAACTGGCCAATCAGCTTATGGCGGCTTCGGGATTCTGGTGCCAGAAGTTTCTCCTGAAAAAGCTCAAGCTGCTTTCCCCCAACGGATGGATATTCTGAGCCTGGATCACTCTGTCCAGGCTCAGATTTATCTGGTATCTCATAGTTTACGGATACAGCAGTCTCTGCCTGATTATCGGCTTCATTCATTCTCTCAACCGATATGTTATCTTCTGCCGCTTTTTCATCTGCACTTTTATCCGCTTTTTCTTCTGCTTTTTCATCCGCTCTTTTATCTGCCTCCGCAGCCTCTTTTAAAGTTCCTGCAAAAAGAGCTTCCTCTTCCTTGCTAAATGGCTTCGCCTGATAAATTGCCTGCTCACGAAGCACACTGCTGGCCTGACAGCCAGAGCTGTTTACAAGGCTTCCAGATGAATTTATTTTTCCAGTTGGAGCTGTTTTTTCAGTTAGAGCTGTTTTTCCAGTTAGAACTGTTTTTTCAGCAGCCTGTGAATAGCAGCTTTCATTATTCCCTGCGCTGCTTCGACCAGCTTTTTCAGCAGCACCTTCACAATGAAGTTCCGTCCTGCGGCTTTTCTCAAATGGCTCCGGAACTGCTCCGCGGCTTACTGCTGCCACCTTTGATTCCCGCTCCTCTTTTCCCACTGGAACAACCGGTATCAGTTCTCTGTGAAGAAGCGCATTGTGAACAGCCTCGTAAATGGCATCATACACCTCCGCCCCTCTTGCAAAACGAACCTCCAGTTTCCGGGGATGAACATTTACATCCAGATCATTTCCTGTCATCTGGATCTGCAATGACACAAAAGGAAATTTATGCTGCATGACAAAGCCCTTATATGCATCCTCAATGGCCTCGTAATAATATTGTTTTTCACAAATCTGCCATTTACATAGTAGTTCTCAAAGCTTCGGTTTCCTCTGGAACCTCCGGTTTGCCGGCGTATCCCTCAATTTTCATAAAATCATTTTCGTAGAAGACTTCCAGAAGTGCTTTCGCCATATCCCGGCCATATACATTATAAATAACATCCTTCACATTATAATTGCCGGAAGTATGCAGTTTCACCTGTTTGTTCTGAATATATTTAAAAGAAATCTCCGGATGGGAAAGAGCAAGCTGTTCCATCATAGTTCCAATATAATTTGCTTCTGAAGAATCAGATTTCAGGAACTTGCTCCGGGCCGGTGTGTTGTAAAAAAGATTCCGAACCAGGAAAGTAGTTCCATCTGGAGCTCCCATTTCCTCAAGCTTTGTTCTACGCCGCCTTCGATCACATAACGCACGCCGCTGATAGCAGAAGGAGTTTTTGTGATCAGCTCCACCTGGGAAACTGCGGCAATACTGGATAAAGCCTCACCACGGAATCCCAGTGAGGCTATGTTTTCCAGATCTTCTACTTTTTCAATTTTGCTGGTAGCATGACTTAAGAATGCCGTAGGTACCTGAGCAGCCTCAATTCCCCCTCCGTTGTCTGTAATACGGATCAGCTTCTTTCCTCCATCTGTAATCTCTACTGTTACAGCAGTAGCACCAGCATCAATGGAATTTTCTACAAGCTCCTTTACAACAGAAGAAGGGCGCTCTACCACCTCACCTGCTGCAATTTTATCAATGGTATGTTTATCTAAAACTGCTATTTTTCTCAAGTTTTTCTCTCCATATAAAAGCAGGTTGACCGCTTCGGTTCACAATACGGACATGTCGCCTGCCGGTGACAGCACCATATATGAAAGTCAGCTGTCAGTTACCATCTGTTCTTTATCTTATTCTGAAGATTGTATAACGTATTTAAGGCTTCCATGGGAGTCAGATTTCCAATGTCAATGCCTTTTAATTCTTCAATAATGTCATTGTCCTGTACAGTGTCAAATAATGACATCTGCGCCATATCCATTTCTACCTTCGGCTTCTTCTTCGGTGAAGCCAGATCTTTTACAGCAGCAGTAATGTCTGCATCGCTTAATTCCTCAACCAGCTCTTTTGCACGGTTAATAACAGAATCCGGAACACCTGCCAGCTTGGCGACCTGAATTCCATAGCTCTTATCTGCGCCGCCTTTTACAATCTTGCGGAGAAAAACAATATCGTCACCTTTTTCCTTAACTGCAATGCAGTAGTTGGTAACGCCAGATAGTTTTCCTTCCAGTTCAGTCAGTTCATGATAATGTGTGGCAAATAATGTCTTGGCTCCACAAAGCTTTGTATTACTGATATGTTCAATCACTGCCCAGGCAATGGCAAGACCATCAAAGGTACTGGTTCCACGGCCGATCTCATCCAGGATCAGAAGGCTCTTGGCAGTGGCATTTCTAAGGATATTGGCAACCTCAGTCATTTCTACCATGAAAGTACTCTGTCCGCTGGCAAGGTCATCTGATGCACCTACACGAGTAAAGATTCTGTCTACAATTCCAACCACAGCCTTATCTGCCGGAACAAAGCTTCCAATCTGCGCCATAAGTACGATCAACGCAGTCTGACGCATGTATGTAGATTTACCTGCCATATTGGGGCCTGTAATAATGGAAATTCTTTTTTTAGTATTGTCAAGGTATGTATCGTTGGCAATGAACATATCATTATCGATCATCTGCTCTACAACCGGATGACGGCCACCTTTGATATCTATAATTCCGCCTTCATTTACCTTCGGGCGTACATAATGATTGCGCTCAGCAACAAGCGCCAGGGATGCAAACACATCCAGACCTGCAATTGCCTTGGCTGTACGCTGGATTCTTATCACTTCCTGGCCAACTTTATCACGGACATTGGAAAACAGCTCGTATTCCAGGGCATAAAGTTTATCTTCAGCGCCAAGGATCATATTTTCAAGGTTTTTCAACTCCTCGGTAATATAACGTTCTGCATTTGCAAGAGTCTGTTTACGGATGTAGTTCTCCGGCACCAGTTCTTTAAACGTATTGGTTACCTCAAGGGCATAGCCGAATACACGGTTATATTTGATCTTCAGGGATTTGATTCCGGTACGCTCACGTTCCTTTGTTTCCAGCTCTGTAAGCCATTTTTTTCCATCTGTGCGGGCACTGCGGAATTTATCCACATCTTCGTTAAAGCCTTCACGAATAATGCCTCCATCCTTCTGGGCAAGGGGCGGTTCATCTACAATGGCGTGCTTGATCAGATCTGTAATATCTTCAAGACTGTCCATGTCCTCGTAGATTTCTTTCAGAATCGGTGCCTGAAAGTCCTTGAGAACCTGTTTAATATAAGGAATCATTTCCAGAGAGGACGCAAATGCTACCATATCTCTTGGATTTGCAGACTTAAAGCTGATGCGGCTGACCAGACGCTCCAGGTCATACACTGGATTGAGATATTCCCGGATCTCATCGCGGAGCATCGGTTTCTCATTCAGCTCTTCAAGAGCTTCCAGTCTGCGATTGATCTCTTCTGCATCGATCAGTGGCTGTTCCACAAAGGAGCGAAGAGTACGGGCACCCATGGCTGTTTTAGTCTTATCCAGTACCCAGAGAAGAGAACCTCTTTTCTGCTTTTCACGGAGGGTCTCCACCAACTCCAGATTTCGTCGGCTGGAGCTGTCAATCAGCATATAACGCTCTGCCGTATAAGGACGGATGGTAGTCATCTGAGAAAGTGCAGTCTTCTGCGTTTCCTTAAGATACAAAAACAGCGCTCCGGCAGCTATGATTCCACTGTCATAATCGCTGATTCCAAGGCCTTCCAGATTGGTTACGTGAAAATGTTCCCTTAATTCTTTTCTGCAGGTATCATCATCGAAATACCAGGCATCCAGGGAAAAAATACAAATTCCAAGACGTTCTTTCAAATCGTCTGTGTCAACCCCACTCATAAAAAAGGAATCATTACATATGATTTCAGCCGGACTGAATTTGTTGATCTCATCAACCAGTTTCTGGCTATTTGGTACTTCTGTAAGGAAACAGTCACCTGTGGTAATATCCGCTATTGCACAACCAAAGCGGTCTGCTATGGAGACAATTGACATCAGATAATTGTTCTTTGACTCATCCAAAGAAGTTGCATCTAAAGTAGTTCCGGGAGTAACCACACGGATAACAGCACGCTTTACAAGTCCTTTTGCTTTTTTCGGATCCTCTACCTGTTCGCAGATTGCAACTTTATGTCCCCGTTCAATAAGACGGTTAATATAGGTATCAGCTGCATGAAAGGGAATTCCACACATAGGAGCACGTTCTTCCAGACCGCAGTCTTTACCGGTGAGCGTCAGTTCCAGCTCCTTGGATACCAGAAGTGCATCATCAAAAAACATCTCGTAGAAATCCCCGAGACGATAAAATAAGATGCAGTCTTTGTATTCTTCTTTTGTTTTGCAGTATTCCTGCATCATGGGCGACAGTTTCATGGTTTGCGCTGAATCCCTTAATTTATGCGGGTTTGAAGCACCTGAAATAGTAGTTTGACCCCCATTTGACCCCCGGTTAGTATTTTGTATGTTATCAGTAGTATTCTTCATAATTTTCCTTTATTCTTTTTCTGGCACCGCCGGAACTTTTCCCTCATCGTATTTTGCAGCAAATTTTCTAAATTCATCTGCCACATAATCCTGTTCCAGATGTGTATAATAGTTCGTCATATTTACGCTTGTATGTCCCACAATCTTACTCACCGTAAATGGAGACATATTAGACTCATTCAGTTTGGTGACGAACGTATGCCGAAATTTATGGGGATATACCTCATAAAGACGAGGTTCCCTATTTTCTTTTTCAGCTAATTCGATCTCTTTTTTTTCAATTATGCTTATAATACGTGAACATTCCGCGTTTGCATATTGAGGAAGAAAAACCCCTCCTGGTTGTGTTGTGAATACAAGATCCGGAAAATCTTTGAGGAAAGGATTTTCCTTTCCCCATGATGATCCGCTTTTTTCTTTATCCGCAATCTGCTTTTTCTCCCAAGAGTGAAATGCCAATTCAACACCCTCTGTCATAGGAATCCAACGATAACTTGCCTTTTTCTTAGGCGTCGTTATCTGTTTAACTGACTCTGGTTTTTCTAATCGATTTTTTCCTTCATCAAAATAAATCGTCGTTCTATTCAGTGTTTTATATACACGAATTCGATGACATTCAAAATCAATATCAGACCAGCAAAGTGCTGTAATTTCGCCAATACGCATTCCAGTATTCAAAATAATATAAAATAGTTCATAATATCTCGTGTTTTTTGCTGCATCAAGAAATGTTTTAATTTCCTCTGGTTGAAGTATTTTGCTTTCATCCTCCAATATTGGATCAACTGTTACTTTTTCGGATTTTTCTATTGCAATCCCTTTACAGGGATTCATTGGAATCATTTGATTATCTACCGCACTTTGAAGTAATTGCTTTACAATTGATAAAGTATGGACAACTGATGATTCCGCATAGCCATCGCTTTGCATTCCTTCAACCATATTGTAGATATGAGAGGGTGTGAGGCAATCAAGCCTCACAGAGCCAATAAAATCTGCACCCCGCTCAAATCCATCTACATATCCACGAACCGTATTAGCTTTAATTCGCCCAATTTTGTAAAGTTTCATCCATTCATCAAACCATTCAGAAACTTTATATTTTTTCGCTTTATCATTATAACCCAGAATATATTTTGCTTTTTCCAGATCACGTTTTTTCTTTAGTTTTGCCAAATTTCTATCATATAAATATTTTGGTTTCGGGGAACCTGGTATATAATATTTGGCTTGATAACGTCCGTCCTTCCTTTGCGAAAGTCCACTTCCTAATTCTTTGCCTTTCAAAGATTTTCCCATACTGTGTTCATCCTTTCCAGGCCAGATTTCAAGTACATCAGAATATTAACACGTTCTTAAAAAATATTCAAGTGTCCTGTTCCTCCAACCAGTGTTCGAATTTTTTTCTGTGTACAAGTGTTCTGCGCCCAATTCGGACGCAGAAATCATTTTCAGCCATTATAGTACGAACTGTTTTTTCAGATAACCCAGTTAATTCACAGGTTTCTTTTACTGAAAGAAGAAGTTTCCCATTTTCCTCCTTTGTGTCGTTCTTTTTTCTCATACCTACATTTCCTTTCACATATCAAATTCAACTACTACAATGTACCTTACTCCCGTAATGCCAATATTTTTTCTATTGCTTCCTGTCTTGTTATGCCTTCTCTTTTGGCTTTTATTGGTGTTAGTATATAACCATAGACATAAAAAGTTGAACAGCCTATAATAATCATAATAATGTAAAGGAGCTGTTCAACATGGCAAAAAACCAAAAGAAGTACACACAAGAGTTTAAGCAACAAATTGTGGATTTGTACAATACAGGAAATTACTCATTTCCTCAGTTATCAAGTGAATATGGCGTAGCAAAGTCAACTATCTTAAACTGGGTAAGAAATCTAAGTCCTATCCAGGTTTCTGAGACAGGAAAAAGGGCTTATCATCTTTGATAGAGCCGGCCCAACAAGCATGGTATTACATTTTGCGATTTTGCATATGAAAAAGGAATCAATGAACTCTTCATTGACTCCTTTGATGATTACATCACACAAATTGAAATACCGATTAAAACTTAATATTAGTCAGTATAATTCTGTATATGACATCCCTCAAAAATCGACAGCCTAATGGTATCAATAATTCTTATAGCAGTGTTTCTATAATATATTAAAAGCCTCTTTGTCCGCTTAAGAGTTTAATCTTACAAAGAAAATGCTAAATCATAAGCCTCCCAGATTGCTGTTTTCAAATTTCCAACCTTTTTAACATCGCCGACTATATGAATATTCGTTTTCCCCTGTTGTGTTCCGCCGTCAACAAGCCTCGTGTCTGGCATATAACCACAGCTCATTATCACGTCGTCGCATTCCAACTGTATTGTCTTTTCCGCTGTCTCAATAACAATTCCATTTTCAATGATTTCTAAGAGCTTTGCGTTTTTATAAATAGGAACTTCATAATACCGCAATAAGTCTCTCATACAACTGGAGTTTGCCATGCAGAGTCCCTTGGTCTTTAAAATATCGTCTGCCATTTCCACAATAACCGGTCGTTTTCCTTTCAGCACAAGGTCATAGGCAATCTCGCAGCCCGTCAAACCTCCGCCGATTACAGCGACGTCCTTTCCTACTTTTCTCCCCAGCAGATATTCCGTTGCTTCAATAGCTTTTTCCTGTCCCGGAACATCTAGCTTTCTAGGTTTTGCGCCCGTAGCAATGATAATTTCATCTTCTGTCAGCTCAGCCAGAGTTGTAATTTCACAGTTGTATTCCACTTTAATCGGCAGGCTTTCTATTTCTTGTTGAATCCATCTTATAAATTCTTTATCTTTTTCTTTGAATTCAGGTGCTGCTGCAGCATTAAACACACCACAGAGCCGGTCACTCTTTTCATAAATAGTTACCTCATGACCTCGTATTGCCGCAATTCGGGCTACAGTCATCCCAGCGATACCCCCGCCGATGACCGCAATACTTTTCGTTACAGCTGCTTTTTTCTCAAAATCATATTTCTGCTCACAGAATGTCCTAGGGTTCAACGCACAATGCCCTTGTGTTTTTCCATCCTCTTCATCGATTTCACAGCCAACGCCTTCATAATGATAAATCGGAAGACATGCATTATGACATGCAATGCAAGGAAGAATGTCGCTAAATTTCTCCTGTTCCAGTTTTACAATATATTCCGGATCCGCCAGGAACTGACGTCCGATTCCCATAGCATCCAGTTTTCCTTCTGATATAGATGCTGAAGCTTCATCCGGCTGCATTCTTCCTGCACATACCACAGGAATTTCTACCACTTCTTTTAATCGTGTCACCTCCGCCATGTTACAGTTTAAAGGCATATATACAGGCGGATGCGCCCAGTACCATGAATCGTAAGTCCCATTGTCCGCATTAAGCATGTCATATCCTGCATCCTGAAGATATTTTGCGGCTTTCAGCCCTTCCTCAAGATCTCTGCCGGCTTCTGTAAATTTCTCACCATAAACTGCCCCGATACCAAAGCCGATTGTCTTACTGGTTACGGAATACCGAAGGGATACAGGGAATGTGTCACCGCACTGTCGCTTAATCTCCTCTACAACTTCTTTCGCAAACCTGTAGCGGTTATCAAAAGTCCCCCCATACTGATCTGTTCTCCGATTCGTATACTTCGTTGTAAACTGATCCAGCAGATAGCCTTCATGCACGGCATGCACTTCCACACCGTCAAACCCTGTCTCCATACAAAGTTTGGCTGTCTTACCATAGGCATCCACATACTCAAGAATTTCTCCTTCCGTCAGTGGTCTATGTATAATTTCTGGAAGCCAACGGTTAGGCAGTTCACTAGGGGCTACAAGAAGATTATCCCAGTCAAACATGGACTTTTGTCCGGTTTCCTTCTCTTTTTCATAAAGTTCCTTTAATGCCAGCGGCATGGTAAATGTTCGTCCCCATCCTGCACCAATCTGCAAAAACACTTTTGCACCGTAACTATGAATTTCTGCTAAAAGCGGCTTTAGTCCTTCGAATATTTCTTTCTGCTCATAAAGCCACTGTTTCCCCACCATACTACGCAGAGTAACCATTCCGGGAATAATTAAACCTACATGATTCTTTGCACGCTCCACATAATAATCATAGATATCCTCACCAATTTTAAAAATAGGTAAGCAGTCTATCATGTTTGTACCTTCCATTGGTTCCAAAACAAAACGGTTTTTAATCATTACCGTTCCAATTTTAAATGGTTCAAATAAAATTTCGTGTTCTTTTTTCATTTTTTGAACATCCTTCCTCAATTATCCTATTGTGCAAGTAAGCAATTCAACTGACCGATCAGCTGTTCCACCTGTTCTCCCGGCATCTGTCCCAGCAGAGATTTCATCGGCATTTCCCGGATAACTTGCTCTCCCAGCTTCTTGTATTCGTCACTCATACCTTCTGCTGATGCGGCTGCTGCTGCCAATGGAGCCAGCAGTTCCGTAATAACGGGAGCGGTTTTCGTATGATCCAATAATTCTCCGAACGTTGTTGTGAAATCTACGCGAAGGGGCAGTTCTTTCTGTGTTTCAAATACAATATCAGCATGTAATCGGATGTCATCAGAAGCATGGCCGATCAGGATCCGGTATGTTCCGGATGGCGCATACCAGTTCCCGAGACGTTCTTCATAATAGGAAAGATCCCTCGCCAAAATTTCCATCGACACCGTTTTTTCCTCTCCCGGCAGGAGATGAACTTTGGCAAATCCTTTCAATTCCTTGACCGGTCTCTCCGATATGCCGCACAGGTCAGCCACGTACAGCTGTACGACTTCTTTTCCTTCTGTCTTTCCTGTATTTTTCACCTTGAAGGAGACCGTCAGGATATCCTCATCCGTCATTTGAGCCGATGACAAATTCAAGTCCTCATAAGCAAATTCCGTGTAAGACAGCCCATGTCCGAATGCATACCGCACCGGAACCTTCTTTGTATCATAATAGCGGTACCCGACAAAGATATCCTCACCATATAACACCCGCTTTCCATTTCCTGGGAAATGAAGGTAGCTCGGATTATCTTCCAGCCGGTACGGGAATGTCTCCGCCAGCCTGCCGGACGGATTCGCTTCTCCGTATAACAGCCAGTCACAGGCTTCGCCAACGCCCTGACCTCCGAGATACATTTCAAGGATCGCGCTTACTTTATCAGCCCAGGGCAGTTCTACCGGGCTTCCATTGTGGAGTACAACTACAACATTAGGCTGTACTTTCAACACTTCTTCGATCAGACGGTCCTGGCATTGGGGCAGCTTCATAGATGTTCTGTCATACCCTTCCGACTCAAATATCTCAGGCAGACCGGCAAAGATCACCGCGACGTCTGCTTCTGCAGCAGTCCGAAGCGCTTTTTCTAGCTCTTGTTCCGTCATCGCGTCATTTTCCATAGAAAATCCTTTTGCATAAGTCACGCTACGCCCTTTTTCTCCGGCAGCATCTAATGCCGAAACGACCCTGAACGGATTGATATGGCTGGAGCCGCCGCCCTGATACCGCGGCTTTTCGGCAAATTCCCCTATATAGGCAACCTTTCTGTCTGTATTCAACGGAAGTATACCGTTATTTTCTAGCAGGACCGCACATTCCGTCTCAATATCCGCTGCTTTTTTATGATCTGTTTCCTTATCAGATATAATTTCCGGACAATGCTGCTCTTCACCGGCAAATACAACATTCAATACCCGCTCCACCGCTTCATCCAGCACAGCTTCGTCCAGTCTTCCCTCCTGTACTGCTTTCACAATCTGTCTGTCATTGTATCCTCCGGAATAAGGCATCTCCAGATCCAGTCCGGCCTGCAGTCCTTTCACACGGTTATTTACAGCGCCCCAGTCACTGACGACGCAGCCTTTGTATCCCCATTCTTTTCTCAGGATATCTGTCAGAAGATATCTGTTTTCCGAAGCATATTCTCCATTTATTTTGTTGTAGCTACACATGACGGTTCTTGGAGCTGATTCTTTCACCGCTTCCTCAAACGCAGGCAGGTAGATTTCCCTGAGCGCACGTTCTGACACCTCGGAAGATATCGTCATACGGAGTGTTTCCTGGTTATTCAGTGCGAAGTGCTTAATGCTTGTCCCCACGCCCTGACTCTGTACTCCGCGGATATATGCCGATGCCATCCTACCTGCCAGATATGGATCCTCCGACAGATACTCAAAGTTCCGCCCGCATAACGGGCTCCTTTTAATATTCACCGCCGGGCCAAGCAGCATGCTTACATTCTCGGCCTGACACTCCGCTCCCAGCGTCTCTCCCATCCGTTCCATCAGGTCAACATCGAAGCTGGAGGCTGTTGCACAGGCTGCTGGGAAACAAACGGCCTTCACACTTTCATTCAATCCCAGATGATCCGTTTCCCCTTCCTGCTTTCTCAGTCCGTGAGGGCCGTCCACCATCATAACTGACGGAATGTTCAGTCGTTTGATTTCTTTCGTATGCCAGTTATCAGCGCCCGAGCAGAGACTTGCCTTCTCTTCCAGCGTCATTTTTGAAATCAGTTCCTTTATTCTGTCCATCGCAAAAGTCCTCCATTCTTTTCTTAATACTGATTGATCATCTGTGACTCTGCCTCTTCACGGCTAATCTCACCATTGTTGCATTTTGCCATCAGCTGGACATCATGGTCATTAAGCTTGTAAAGGCGAAGCATAAGCAGAGTGCAAATCCCCCCGATAATGCTGCCAAGACAGCTGAATGTCCATAATTTATCGGCAAATCCTGCCGCCTGAACAACGCCTTCTCCTTCCCGGAAGCCGATTAAAGTTAACGCAAACACACTGACTGCTGTTGCGACCGCTCCATTTAATTTTGTAAAAAATGTCTGCGCTGCAAACGTTACACCACGCATTTTTAATCCTGTCTTGTACTGTCCATACTCGTAGCAGTCCGGCGTAAACTGATACTGCAGTATAACTGCTATTCCCAGCGGAATTCCTCCTAAGGCATTTAAAGTCACATACACCGTCATATTCTCATACCCAGCAATGAATCTTACAATTCCCAGAAGTAAAGCGAAAACATATGAAATATAGAAGACTTTAAATTTGTCATATTTCTTGCATAATTCTACTGCCATAACCGCACCGATTAAGGTCGGAATAATCACCGTCATCGAAACATATGAGGCAGCTTCTTCACCGCCAAGGCAGTACCGGGCAACATATAAGCCCCAATTTGCACCAACATTAAGCAGGCTGCTGATGAGCGGAGCCGCAAAGAAAATCAATAAATATTTGTTCTTTCGCAGACATTCTGCCATATCGCGCAGCGTATAACTATCTTCTGCCCCTTCGTCCAGTGCTCTTTCTTTTTCAATTACTCTCTCCTTTGCGAACAGACAGATTGGAATCATCATAACAACTGACAAAAGAGATAACACAATTACTGTTGTCGCCCAGCCGCCTAACCGCTGCCGTACCAACGGCAGGACAATTCCTGTAACAATACCTGCAAAAATAACAAACATCCTTCCTATACTGTTTAGTGAAATACGTTCCTTCTGGTCCGTTGTCATCGTGGTGACAATACCAAAAATCGGCACATCACAAAGGGTATAGGCTGTATCCCATAACATATAAGCAAGTGTTGCCCATATGATTTTAGCCATCATGGGAATCCCGGTAGGTATTGTAAAAAGAAGAATGGTCGCCACCGGAATCGCTATGACAGATATTTGAAGCCACGGCAGGAATTTCCCTTTCTTAAAATTTACCTTATCCATGATCATACCGAAGATCGGATCGTTGATGGCATCCCACACTTTCGTGATCAGCGCCACGATCGCAACCAATGCTGCCGTTATGCCGATATCTGTAAAATATGTAGTCATATATCCTATCAGTCCATAGAATACATTCTGTCCCATAAAATACAAACCATAACTGATTTTTTCTCTTTTTGTAACTGCATTTTCCATTTCGTTATCCGTCCTTTCATTGTTTGATTCAATTATAAATAATCCCAAAGGGCAAATCACCAACGATATATAAGCGGTTTACCGACGAAACTTAATATAATAATCATCTTTCTAAAAATTAATATAAATATTCTTCCATCTTAGGCGTCCACCATTCCAGATATCCTGCCTGCGTCGGATGAACCGGATCTGCCATATAAACTTCATATTCTTTTTCAGAAACGTCATTCATCTCCTCGTCATTCCAAAGGTCGATCACGCCTATTCCATATTTATCCTGAAGCTCAAATAATACATCTACCATCTGCTGATACTGTTTACTGTCATATTTTGTTCCAGTATAAAAGATCACGGGACAATTCCATGTCTGCTTTGCATATACAATGATATATTCCATTGCTCCTGTTATCGTCTGTGTATCAAAATCTTCCAAATTTTCTGAACGGCTGAGTTCTCCTATCGGCATTTCCTTCGACGCGTCATTCGTGGAAAGCTGGCAGACAAATGCATCGAATTTCTCATCTGTACCGATATTATTTTTCATCCTCTGGATATAAGACGTCTTTCCGTTATCCACTAAAGTAGTACCACTTACGGCCTCTTTTACATACTCACAGCCATTTCTATAAGAGATATAATCTACAAAGGAAACATCCATTGAGTACAGCCCTAAAGTTACAGACGATCCAAGATAGCAAATACGCTTTCCTTCAAGCGGACTGTTTTCTAAGGGTTCTACATTTTCCAGACTATATTTTTCTGCGTTTCCTGGCATTTTTTTCAGTTTGTTCTTCCAAACAAAATCAAACGGTCCACCACCGCCTGCCGCCCCTACTAAATATGCCAGACCTATACCCACAGCCAGAATCAAAATTAAAACGACACTTAAGGTAATCTTCAATATTTTCTTTTTCATAATCCTAAACTCCTCGTATTATTTTCAACTTTCGTATTAAGAAAAACTGACCGTCTGCTTTTGCCGGTCAGTTCTCACAAATACTGTCATTTTATTTCCTTTGATACTTTTATTCAAACTGATATATTCCGCTCCCCACCTCATACAATCTGCCATCCGGCAGTTTTACAGTGGCAGTTGTGTTACAGGGAATCTCCACTTTCAATTTAAATTTCCCCTCTTCCATACTCCACTCTGCCCCTACTTTACCGTACTCACTCATATAGGTACGTTTTGCACTTGTAAACGCATTATTCGGCTCCGGCGCAATCACAATCTTCTTAAATCCGGAAGCAGCCATATCAATGCCGCTTATCTTCCGGAACATCCAGTCGTCCACGCATCCAAAGGCATAATGGTTCAGGCTTGTCATAACCGGAGACCCGTCCTCCTTGTAAGAAATGTAATTTTCCCAGATTGTTGTCGCTCCCTGCTTCACCTCATAAAGCCATGACGGGCACTTTGTCTGGAGCAGGATTTTATATGCCTTGTCCATCCTGCCGATCTTACAGAGTGCATCCAGCAGATACGGTGTCGTCAGGAATCCTGTATCCAGACAATCCCCGTTTTCTTCTATCTTGCGGATCAAATGTCCGGCGATACTTTTTTTCTTCCTTTCAGGAGCAAGATCAAATGCGATTGCCAGCACATAACTGCCCATAAAATCAAGAGGCATCTTCCCATCATCATCGATCAGTCCTTTTTGAATGGCAGATTTCATTCTGGACGCAATGTCATCATAGTATAATTCGTCTGATGTATGCCCGAGGAGTGCTGCTGTATCTGCCATGATCCGACAGGAATTCCATCCAAAGATTGGCGCGCAGTATACAGAAGTATTGAATAGGTAACATAAACGATCACATATTTTCCTACAGGACTCCAGACAGCGCCAAACCACAGCAGAATATAGTTTATGACACAGATAATGGTTCCCAGAATCAGCATAGGGCGAAATTTTCCCATTTTTGTTACGGGAAATCTATCCAGAATAAAGCCCATGACAGGATCGCTGATTCCATCCATTACCTTAGAGATTAAAAACAAGGTCGCAAGCGCCTTGGGATCCAGTCCCACCACAGTTGTGTAATAGATCATAAAATATACGGATAAAAGTGTCATAAGCGGTATGTTTCCTGCACATACCATCAACATCCCTATTTTTCAGATAATTTTACTTTCTGATTTTCTTTCTTCATCTCTCTGCTCCTTATTAGAAGTTTGCCAGTGCAATATCCAGCATCTGTGCTTCCTCTGGTTTGATTTCTCCTGCGAATGTTTTCGCGACATCTCTAAGCGAAAGTCCATATGCAATATCCGGAATCATATCCACTTCCATCATTTGAGAAAGAAACGCGCGAATATCCGGATGGTTCAGCAGTTCTTCCATTGTCGAATCTATGCTGTATTTCCTCTTTAAAGGCTGTGACGCCTCATAAGTGACTTCATATTCTCCGGCTTTCACACGGCAAATTCCGTTTTCTACATCTTCAAACAGTGGGTTTTCTTTATCTTCATATACAGATTCCGGCGCAAGTGGAAGAACCACTTCTGCCCTTCCGCCAAACGGAACTGTAACAGTGACAGTGATTTTATTATCCCCTGATATCTCCCAACCGCACTGATAGCATCCGCATGCTGAATCATAAACCGCTTTTACATATCCCAGTCCGCGATTCACTTTCGGGCTGATCCGCATCACCCGGCCTCCCGGACTCTGTTCCGTCACATCAATCCCGGCCGCATGGCGGAAGATCCATTCCAGTACGGCGCCATATGAATAATGATTCAGGCTGTTCATTCCCGTGCTGGAGACATGGCCGTTCTCATCCAGTGAATTCCAACGCTCCCACACGGTCGTTGCCCCCAGCTTCACTTCATAAAGCCAACCCGGATATTCTTCGTTCAAAAGCAGCCGGTACGCCGCATCCGTCATCCCGTGGTCTGTCAGCACGTTGCACAGAAGCGGCGTACCCACAAACCCGGTATTCAGTTTATTTTTGTTGTCCCGGAGGAGTTTTTCATCATCTGCTTTGTCAGTTCTTCATTTTCAGACAGATGATACTTCAGCGCAAGGATAAGCCCTGTCTGCGTCTTCACCGCACATCTTCCTGTGGAAGTAAAATATTCTTCTTTCACTGCCCGCCACTGACGGTCTGCGATTTCCTGATATTCCTGTCTCGTTTCTTCCAGTCCAAGCACGTCCGCCGCCTTTGCGACTGTCTGGGCGCTTGCCGCATAGTAGATATCCGCGATATATGCTTCATCGGTCGCCCCGTACACACTGTTCGCGGCAGCGCCTGTACGGTCGAGAGCCAGCCAGTCTCCATAATGGAAGATCTGTCTCCATCCGTGATGATCTCCGTCAATCCTGCGAATATAATCAACCCATGCCTTCATGCTCTCAATCTGGCTTTCCAGGATTGTTTTGTCCCCGCTGAACAGATATACGTTCCACGGAATGATACACGCAGCGTCTCCCCATGCGCAGGAACATTTTGTCGGTCCGAATGTGGGGACAATCTCCGGAACCATTCCGTCCGCCAGAAGCTGTTCCTGATACATGTCATATAAATATTTCCGGTAAAACGCGTAGGTATCAGCCAGATAGCTTGCAGTCGCAGAAAATACCTGTGCATCCCCTGTCCAGCCCATTCTCTCATCTCTTTGCGGGCAGTCTGTAGGCACATCCAGGAAGTTTCCTTTCATCCCCCATTCGATATTGGAGATCAATTTGTTCACAAGATCATTCCCTGTCTCGATTGCCCCGATGCTCTCATAATCGCTGTAAAGAACAAGCGCCGTGAAATCCTCACATGAAAGATCCCTAATCCCGGTCACTTTCACATATCGATAGCCATAGTATGTAAAATGAGGCGTAATCACCTTTTCTGTACCATCAGAAACATAAATGTACTCCGAAAGTGCAGTTCTTAAATTCTCGTTATAGAAACATCCGTCCTGAAGCACCTCTCCCGTCTGAATCCTGATAGTTGTCCCCGCCGGCTCATGTACACGCAGTCGGAAGATCCCTGCGATCTCCTGCCCCAGATCAAATACATCTTCTCCAGCAGGCGTATGGATCAGTTCTGCCGGCTTCATCTCCTCCTGTACCTTAACCGGAAGAGATAACCGTTCCATAAGCCGGCCTTTCGGAACCTTTGCGATCCGCGCAGGAGACTCCTCTACCGGCGGCAGCGTATCATCTCTTCTCTCACCGTCATAGATATTGGAAAACCACAAATTGCTTCTTGTAACTGACCAGGTTTCATCAGAACTGATCACATCTTTCGTTCCGTCTTTGTACTCTATGTGAATCTCCGCAATCAGCTTCCACTCGTCACCGTAATATGCTTCCCGCTCCGGATCATTGAAACCGAACCTGCCTTTATACCAGCCGTTTCCGAGAAGAACAGACAGCACACCGCCTTGTTCTGCCTGTTTCGTGATGTCATACGTCTGATACTGGATCCACTGGTCATAATTATTGCAGTACGGAGTCAGATACTCATCACCGATTTTCTCAGGATTTTCTTTGCTTTCCCCCAGAAAATATGCCTCATACAATCCCAGACCGCAAATGTACAACCTTGCTCTTTTCACTTTTTTTTTCGGTTCAATCCTTTTTGAAAAAATCGGATGACGTTCCTGACTGCTGTCACAAGTAATCCATCTTCCAGTCCATGGTTCATCCATTTTGCAGTCTCAAAAAACTGTACATCTGATTCGATTACTTCCTCTACATCTGTTGCAACAATGACCTTCCAGTAATATCTTGTATACGGCTGTATTTCAAATTCTACTCTTGTAGAGAGGCTGTCCAACTCTGTTTCACCTGTATCGTAACAGATATCTGTAAAGGTTTTATTCTTGCTGATTACAATCCTTGCATGTTTCTGGTTCTGTCCCCTGCATCCTTTCACTTTCCATGAAAATGCAATAGTATCCATATTAAACCCTATCGGATTTGTGATATGATTTGTTTTTGCCGCATAAATCTTTCCCATGCTGATACTCCTTCTCTATCATTCTTATTCACTTATTCCCGCTTTTGACCGTTTCTCCCTCAACAGATATGTCTGCTCATTCAATTTTTCCTTGGTAATAGGATAACCTTTTGAGAAGATCACAATGGCCACCACATTTACGATTGCCGGCAATATTAGCACACAGAGGACGATCACATTAATCACATCGTCATTCTGTACTGCCGCCTTACTGTCAAATCCTGCTAACTGCAGCAGATACCCCGGAATCGCACCACCGATTCCCATTGCACACTTGGAGACAAAGCTGGAAAGAGATGCGACAGCACCTTCTGCCCTAATTCCCATAGACACTTCGATATAATCTGTATTATCTGCCTGTATTCCATAATTAAGAGGTGCTGCAAAGCCGGCTCCTATTCCTGCAATCAATACAGAGACAATAAGAAGGGGAATGCTCCTCACATCCAACAGACGGATGATTGGTGCAAGTCCTGCAAGTGCAAGTCCAATCGCATACATTTTCTTCTTTCCAAACCTTCCAATCAGATTACCAATGACCATTGTAGCCGGAAAAACAGCAACACATGTAATAAGCGTAATAATAGACGCCAACGTCAGGTCTTCAAAAATATATGTATAAAAGTATGTATTTGCTGCATTCACGATATTGCTTCCAATCGAATATAACAGTACAGCAAGGAATGTAATGTACACCGGCTTCTGACTGAGAATCTTGAATAATTCTTTTACAGAATAGCTGTTCTCCATCTGTGGTTTTACACGTTCTTTTACTCCCATGGTTCCTATAATAGAGAAGAAAAAAATCACTGCTGTCATGATCAGAACAAGATTAATATATCCCTGTTTGTTAGAAGTATCTCCAAGAATAAGTGGAGCTGCCACACCGATTACAAGCGCCCCGATCACATATGCAAGCCCTTTGATTGTACTTAAGCTGTTCCTTTCTTTCATATCTTCTGTCATAACCGGCAGAAGACTGTTCAGCGAAATATCCATGACTGGGAACAACACACCAAGCAGAATATACGATACATATGCGATTGCCAGTTTCCCCGATGTTGATAACATAGGTCCAAACCAAAGCAGAAGGAAATTGACGCTACACAGAATTGTTCCCAGAATCAATGTCGGTCGGAAATGTCCCATTTTTCTGGTCGGAAGATGGTCGATTATAAATCCAACTAACGGATCGTTAATAGCATCTAGAAAGCGTGCGATCAGGAACAGTGTCGCACATGCAGCAGGACTCAAGCCGCATATATTGGTATAAAAAATTAGTAAATATCCGTTGATCAGTGTCATAATCGGAATGTTTCCAAAGTTTGCCATTGCAAATGACAGCTTTTCTCTCATTTTTATCTTATCTTGATTCATATTTTATTCTCACTTTCCCTCTTCTGCACACAGAGAATTCAACTCTACAATCATCTGTTCAATCGCTTCACCTGGAATCACACTCAGAAATGACTTCAGCGGCATCTGGGCTATAATTTCCGGAGTCACAAGTTCTACTTCTCCTTCTTCTTTCTTTGATTCTTCTCCCTGTGATATCCCCTCAAGATACTCCATCATTTTTCCTGCTGTCTTCGGGTGGCTCATTAACTCTCCCATTGTCGTGGTCATATCTACAGTAAACGGAAGCGATACATCTGTAGTAAATGAAAGTTTGGCAGTTTCTCTTATATCATCACTGGCATGTCCGATCTGGATCTCATATGTACCTGACGGAGTATACCAGTCGTGAATCTTTGTCTCGTAGTAAGCAAAATCTCTCGCACAAAGCTCCATTGTAACCGTCTTCTTCTCACCCGGATTCAGAAATACTTTCGCAAACCCTTTCAGTTCCTTCACTGCTCTTGGCACGGTGCTGTCTTTGTCGCTGACATAGAGCTGAACTACTTCACTTCCTGCCATCTTTCCTGTATTCTCCACATCAATGCTTACCCTCAGAACATCTCCATCCTTCATTTCTACAGAAGAGAGTTTCATATTGCTGTAGCTGAATTCCGTATATGACAGACCATGTCCGAATGCCCAGCGCACCGGTACTTTCTTCGCATCATAGTAGCGGTATCCGACAAAGATATCTTCTCCATAGAGAACAGTCCTGCCGTCTCCGGGGAAATTCAGGTAACTCGGATTGTCTTCCAAACGATATGGGAAAGTCTCCGCCAGACGTCCCCCCGGGTTCGCCTCCCCGAATAACAGCCGGTCGCTGGCCTCCCCGATGCCTTCTCCTCCCAGATACATCTCCAGAATGGCATTTACAGACTCAGCCCACGGAGTTTCTACGGGACTTCCGTTATGTAGGACCACCACCACATTCTTCTGTATCTCAGCCACAACCTCTATAAGACGATTCTGACACTTTGGCAGTTCCATGGATGTTCTGTCATATCCTTCCGATTCAAAGCTGTCCGGCAGTCCGGCAAAGATTACAACTGCATCTGCTCCCGCAGCCGCTTCACACGCCTGTTTCAGTTCTTCTTCTGTCATTTCGTCACGCTCTGACGAGAAGCCCTTCACATACTCCACTGCCCTGCCTTTTCTCACCGCAGTTTCCAGAGCTGACACTACGCTGTCCGTATTTATGTGGCTCGATCCCCCGCCCTGGTAGCGCGGTTTCTTTGCAAATTCCCCGATATAGACTATTTTCTGTTCTTTTCTCAGCGGCAGCGCCCCCTTATTTTCCAGAAGTACGGCACACTCTGTTTCGATATCTGCCGCTGCCTTGTGATCCTTTTCCCTATCAAATACAGTCTCTGCTTTCCGGTTATCTGCGTAGGAGAAGACTACTTTCAGTATGCGCTCTACCGTTCTGTCAAGAATCTCCTCCTCCAGCTCTCCATTCTCCACTGCCCGGATAATCTTTCTTGTATTATATCCCTCTGATCCCGGCATCTCCAGATCAAGACCGGCTTTCAGCCCTTTCACCCGGTCATTTACAGCTCCCCAGTCACTGACCACATATCCTTCAAATCCCCACTCATCTCGCAGGATATCTGTCAGAAGCTTCTTATTCTCTGAAGAAAATACTCCGTTGATCTTATTGTAGCTGCACATCACAGTCTTTGGCTGCGCTTTCTTCACCGCCTCCTCAAAAGCCGGCAGATAAATTTCCCGGAAAGCCCGTTCCGATACTTCCGACGATATCTGCATACGGTCTGTTTCCTGATTATTCACGGCGAAATGTTTCATACTGGTTCCGATGCCTTTCGACTGTACGCCCCGGATATATGCTGACGCCATCTTACCTGTCAGATAAGGATCTTCGGACATATATTCAAAATTCCTTCCGCAGAGAGGACTTCGTTTGATATTAACCGCAGGACCGAGGAGCATGCTCACGTTCTCAGCCTGACACTCATCACCAAGGATCTGTCCCATACGTTCCATCAGTTCCACGTCAAAACTGGATGCCGTGGCGCAGGCTGCCGGGAAGCATACTGCATTCACACTTTTATTCAGGCCGAGATGATCCGCCGCTCCTTCCTGTTTGCGCAGACCATGCGGGCCGTCTGTCATCATAGCGGACGGAATCCCTAATCTTTCGATTCCCATTGTGTTCCAGAAATCCGCGCCCGAACAAAGTCCTGCTTTTTCCTCCAGCGTCATCTCTCTGATTAATTCTTTCAAGTTTCTACTCATTATGAAATCCTCCTTAAATAAATCTTACCCTCTGTTATCTGTGGGCTTCCCAGAAGGATACCGCTTCCTGAAGCCAGTTTTTCACTTTTGTTTCATATCCAATGCCAAATCCATGTCCCAGACCGTCAATGATTTTAACTGACACATTTTCTTTGCCCAGTACCTTCTCTAATTCCGGCAGTTTATCTTCCACATTTGCAAAACCGAACTCATCACCCCGCCCTACGATAGAAAATACCGCCAGTCCTTTGTCCTCCGGCAAAGCTTTGATATTCCAGTCCAGACCATACATAGGGAAGATCACCTTCGGTCTTGGCAGATGATTCTTGTGGCAGCAGTCCTCATAATTTGCAAATGAATACGCCGTGGTCATAAGTCCTCCTGCTGAAAAACCAAAGATGGCATAATCATCCATGTTTACATAAAACTGTTTTTGATGCTCCGTCAGATATCGGATCACTTGTGTCAGTTCCCTCGCGGCAGCCTGTCCCTGCTTCACCTGTTCTGTCTCACCCAGCTGCCTGCCGACCGGATAACTTATGACGAAAACAGAATATCCCATTTTATGCAGCTTCATCGCCGCAGGATACCCCTCGCAATCAGTTACATTACTGATAAATCCGCCTCCCGGAACTACAATGGCAAGTGGTTTTCCCTGTTGTCCTGATAAAACATTCCCGTCAGATGTGACCTGTACGGATGACTATTCACTGCTTCCGCAGGATACAGATCCGGCACCAGCCTTGCCTGACCTTTCTCAACAAGTCCGGTTAGATAATGGAAAGATTCCAAGGCTGCATCCAATTGTTCCTCACGACCCTGCGCCTTTAAAAAATCCTTATACTTTACAGGCGCAATAGCTTTCAGCACGTTGTCCTCCACATTGAAAAACATATGTTTAAAACCGCCGAATACCGGATGCTGCATGAAAAATCCAACTTTGTCCTCCCCCGTTCCTGGACGGAAATGTCCGTTTTCATCGTAATAGCTGCTTTCCTTTATTTTTGGAAATCCGCAGATGCCAAGAAGTGCCGGCAAAAACATGGCACTTTTTTTGTAGACATATAATGTCGCACCGATTACAAATAATAAAACAATCACCACTACTGCAAAAAATATCTTCATCCTAACCTATGCCTCCTTTTCTTACTGATATCTTACTTTATACAGACTAAAATTACATCAACGAAACATAAGTGATTTACCGACCAAACTTAATAAATATCCGAGATTACTCTGTACACCTTTGCCCCCAATATGGTATATTTTAGACAGGTTAAATAAACTGCTGATGACCATAATCACAGTTCATTCATATCTCGAAAAGGAGAGAATATATATGATGACATTATCTACATTGAATCAATTTCTGAAGCAGCACACTCCCGAAGAAACCCATCGTCTGAACGGTGTAAAGAAAGATTATTCACAATTTCCTGTTGCCAGCGGTAAGTTTGATACACCCTGTTACCGTTTTGATACGAACCTTGAAGATCTGCGTTCTTTATTTCTTTCAAAGAAAGTTCTTCCGAGTTATTACAACTTCGCTGTTGTAAAACAGGATCGTTTTGAAAACGTACCTCTGCATATCCATGAGTGGCTGGAGTTGAGTTATATTTATTCTGGTTCCTGCACAATGACGATAAATAAGACTACATTCAGGCTAAAAGCCGGGCAGATGGTTCTGATCAGCCAGAATGCCCCTCATTCTGTCAAAAGATGTTCAGAAAATGATATTATCATCAATTTTCTGCTGACGCGCGAATATCTGAACGGTACTTTTTTTGAACGCCTGTCTCAGGATAATTACCTTACACACTTTTTCATTGAGGCTCTGAACACCACGATGCAGGAAAGCAGGTATATTGTCTTTTCCCCGGAACAAAAACAAAACCGGCTGGCAGATCTTGCCAACCAGTTTCTCTGTGAATTTTATTCTCCGTCCGTAACATCCGGACCTTTTTTAGACAGTCTTTTTACGCTGATTACCTGCGAGATGATTAATCTTTTCCAGCACGATATGGTTCTGGATCACGCCTCTGTGGATCAGATTTATACCATACTCCGATATATCGAAACAAACTTTGCGGACTGTACCCTTTCTTCTACAGCTGAGTTTTTTAATATGCACCCAAACTATCTCTCTTCCTACATACGCCAGCATACCGGAACCACTTACAAAGAGCTGGTCCAGACACAGCGGCTTTCTCAGGCGACAAAACTGTTAAGGAGCACCGCACTTTCCACAAATGATATCAGCCTTGCCGTCGGATATCAGAATACCAGCTTTTTCTTTCAGCTATTCCGCAAGAAATACGGATGTACGCCTATGGAATATCGAAACATGCTTCATGCTTCTGATACGCCAAATATGTGATATGTGGCATAATTGGCACCTCCGATGGTTCAATTGTACCATAATAGGAATATGTATTAAAATAGTTTGTTATCTAAAATGGATTATACTAGTATACCATAAACATACTATTTTTAGGAAGAAATGTCCTATTTCATCCGTAAATAGATTGCAACTTTTTAAATCAGTTAAATTTGACCCTATTAAACCAATCATAAGCCCTATTTTATAGCAGTTTGGAGTCTTGATTGGTTAAATAATCGGTTTAAGCAGAGTAAATCAAACCAATCTTAAACCGATTAATCTTTTAATATATCTTATCAACCTCATCTTCATACACTGATTCAGTATGAGTATCAAATAGCACCCATTCCACCAGGTCAAAACAATCCGGATTATCCTGCAAGAACCGGTTTACTGTATGTACCGCAATCTTTGCTGCCAACTCAACAGGAAAACTATATATTCCCGTTGATATTGAAGGAAATGCATATCTGTATGAATGTCCTTAAAGCCTGCAACCTGCTCATGCATAATCATTCCCCATTATTCAACATATTCCAAAAATACTTTATCCTTAAATCCACCACGTTCATCAGCTTTCTTTGCTCTCATCGTCTCAAGCTCATCCAAGCTATAACCTCTTGCCACGCATATCGCCTGAAGAACTTCAAGTACACCAGCCATTTCTTCAAGGTTCTTATCAGCCTGATACTCTGCCACCTCTTCGTTAAGCTTCGTCTCCAATGCTACTATATATTTCTCGCCTGAGAGAATATGAGTTACACAAGTCTTTCCGTCTTTTTCTATTATTTCCGGTATTTTATCTCTAACTAATTTGTTATGTACCTTCATCTAGCTCACCTCGTAAATCCAGTTTCCAAAACCACAATTTTGTGCGGATTGGTATACTGGCATAATGATGGATTTCAATTGGCCTGTAAATTCATTATATTCTAGGCCTTCCCGATATACACGATTAATTCCTCATACAGTTCATCACTCTCTGCCTTAACTTTCATAAGACAATAGAGTACCACTGTACTAATAATGATTACGAACCAAATTAACACTTTGCCCATTCGACCACTCCTCTCAAATAAAAAGAGGAGCAAACCAGCTGATGGAATATTCCATCTCAAGTGCTAATTTAGTCCTCACTAAATGTTTTGATATAAAATTGTACCTAATCTAAGCACACAGATTCACTCTCAGACTGATTGCGGACATCTGTGATACTGACTTGGATTTTCGGTTTTGATATAACAGCGCTGCCTTAATCTACCGCTAAATTGGTATAAAAATAAGGACTAAATTAGGCATAACCCCTTGATTTTACTGGCTTTCATCTAACTTGGTCCTATTATAACTCAAACACCATTTTCCCAGTTAGAAATAGTCTGCCTGGAAACATTGAGGTCTTCAGCAACCTGTTCCTGTGTAAGTTTTTTTATAGTACGAGCATTTTTAATTTTATCAGCTATCATATTTCTGTATACCTCTTTTTTCCATGAAATTACAGCAAACGTAGTAGTAACGTCTATCAAAAGGCTTTTACATATTAGATAAAAGCATATAAAATTTCTTTTACATAGCTTAATTGTGGTCTATTTAGCCTGTTTTTTGACTACTCAGGAAAAATATTTCTACCCTCGCCCCACCTGTATTTTCAGAATTTGAAAGTTTAATACCTCCACCATATTTTTCAGCCACAGTTTTTGCAAAAAATAGCCCCATCCCATAATGAGCTTCGCCATTTCTGCTTGTGTCATCCATAAAAAACTGCTCTGTGCCATGCAATAATGCTTCTTTTGTAAATCCTGATCCGCTATCCTCCACAATGAATGTCAGCCGTTCATCCTGCTCCTTTGCGTCAATATAAATGATTCCATTTTCTTTTGTATGCTCCACTGCATTCTGAATCATATTCATTACGGCTCGAAACATTGGATCATAAGCAATCGTTACCTTTTTATCACTTTGTCCCGCCTTCCAATCTATTATCTGGTGATAGATTTCTGCCAGTCCGAATGCCTGTTCCTTTATATCTGCGAAAAAATCTTCTAACCTCACCGTTGTATAGGTAACATCACTGCAATTCCATGATTTTGTGACATCTATCAACTGTTTTACATAACTTTGTATCTGTGTTGTGCCGTTCAAAACATAAGTGATATTATTCTTCTGTTCTGTGGTCAGTTCAGTCTCTGAAAGTAGTTCTGCATTTCCCCGTACAATCGTAAGAGGTGTTTTAATATCATGCGCCAAAGCAGACATCTGCTGTTTCTTTTCTTGCTCTGTTTTCCACTGCTTTTCTAAAGATTCTCGCAATGCATCTCGCATATCATCGATTGCCGATAAACAGTCATCAAACTCTTTGATACCGGAACAGGATGTCTCATATTCCAGATTTTGATCCTTTATTTGTCCGATTGCGTCTAATACAGGCTGCATCTGCTTTTTGATTCTTTTTCCAAAACGTATGGACGGAATGATGATAATCGCTACCGCTCCAATCACAGACATAAAACTCATCACATTCTGTGGTCCTATAAAATGCTCCCTCAAAAAAGCTGAATGATATTGAGGTGTCAGGCGATATTGCAATACAACATATTCATTTTCCCTTACAATTACTTTATAAAAATATTTCCCGGATGCGTTTCCGTACTTTGCAACATTCCATGCTATCTGTTCGTATTGTTCTGACAGATCTCCACCTATTTTCTCTCCATTCTCTGAAAAGATTACATAATCACAAAGTGCGGGAATCATCTCAGCAGTCACTTTATCTGCACGTAGAATCGTATCATATGCTTCATTAATCTTTTGCTCTGCATAATTTGCCGGATAAATACAGCCCACACTAATCAAAAGGTACAGCAGCAGATAAGCAACAATCACCAAACCAACTAATGATCCAAGCATGACCAGTACATATCTCATAAAAATCCTGCTGAGTGCATTGCTTCTCTTTATTCTTCCCATTTATATCCAATCCCCCAGACTGTTTTTATCGGTATATAATCATAATCCGCAAATTTTGCTCTTATATTTTTGATATGCGTGATAATAGTACTGTCATTACTCTCATTGTCAAAACCAAAGACCGCTTCCAATATCTGTTCCTTCGAAAAAACCTGTCCTCTGTTTTTAGCCAGAAATTCACAGATTTCGTACTCTGCTTTCGTAAACGGAAGTTCTTTATCATCCATCAACAGTTTCTTTTGAGACATCTGAATGCAGACTCTCCCTAAAACCATCCGGACAGAATGTTCCCTGTGCTCTCTTCTAAGATGTGCATTGATCCTTGCCCGAAGTTCCATCACTCCAAATGGCTTTGAAATATAATCATCTGCTCCTAAAGAAAGTCCGTTTACCAGACTGTTTTCCTCCGTTTTTGCCGTAAGAAACAAAATCGGACAATCCACAAGTATCCTGATTCTTTTGCATAATTCGAAGCCATCAATTCCAGGCATCATAATGTCCAGTAAAATCAGGTCATAACGATGTAATTCTTCCATATTAAGTTTCAGTGGATTACTTACTTTAGTAACCAGATGTCCATCCTTATTCAAAATGCTTTCTATCATTTCCAGAATTGCCGGTTCATCATCAACTGCCAGTATTTTTGCCATAGTTTCCCTCGATTCTATTCCGATATTCTGTTTCCTTCCCAGTGGTTTACCCACCAAAAATAGTATACCATACTAATCCCTGTAAATATTAAGCAACCTGGTATGAATGACAACCATTCACCTACACTAGTTTCTCCCAATACAGATTGCAGATAAGTATATGGTACTCTTCCCGTCCAGCAGACAAATACATATTTCCACACATAATCTCCAAGTCCGGTAAGCATCAATGCACTAATTAGTCCTGATATAATCCCTGCTCCAATGGATACCCCTTTTCCAAACTGAAAAGCCAGAATCAGCTGCCACAGATAAAGTGGAACACTGCTTCCCCACAGCAGCAATGCTGCAAATATACATCCTTTCATGATTTCGATATCGCTTGATGCGATTCTTCCAAATCCAATTCCGAATATGATTGCTGTCAATAGGATAGAGCACAGACACAAAACCAGTAGCATCAACAGTTTCGATAAAAATGCTGCAGGTTTATCCGGTAAAGACAACAGATTTTGAAAATCACCTGCGTTTTGTTCCTGTTCCATCACACTTGCTGTAAAAATTCCAATAAGTACCGGAAGTCCTGCTCCTATTGCCTGATAAAATGCAATCACTTTCACATTTTCGTTCCATGGTGAAAAAAAGTAATATATTAAAAATATAACGCTGGTTAGAATCGGAATCAGTAAGTGTGCCAGAATCACAGATGTTCCTTTCATCTTTCGCAAGTCTGCATTCAGAGATCTTCCAATCATCTTATTTCACCTCTCTTCTCTCAAACCATTTCAAAAACAGAACCGTTACAAAAACAAACCAGATGATTGAGAGACACATTCCCGGAACAATGACTCCCGTATCCAAAAGAGGATTCCCTGCTTCTGCGGCAAGTCCATTTGGTAAAACATGAAGCAACGGGCACATCATCCTCATAGGAATTGCAGAGACAAGTACATACCAGATTCTGGTTTGTGATATTACCACACCGCTGACGGTAATAAACAGGCAGACGAACAGGTTTACAATCATTCCAAATCGTTCACTTAAAAATAAAGCTACCGGAATCTCCCATAACTCAGAAACCGTCAGAAACAATACTGCAATCAACGCTCCTCCAACTGGAACATGTGTCGTTAGAAGAAAGCCTCCAAGCGTTGCTCCTGCAAACACAATCACATTAGAAAACAAAATCATGTACCCAATATAAATAATTTTCCCCAGCAACAATTTTCTTCTGTCTGTGGGAATAGTCGTTAAATGATAGTATTTTATCTTTTTCTCCTGCGCCACAGAAAGATAACAAAATAGAGCAATCATCCCCGGCAGCAAAAGTGTATACCACCAGTTCCAAACACTTTCTGCATAAGCATTTGTCATCCCAAGAGTAAATATAAATGCCATGACAAATGTAAGAAGAGGAAATCCCCAGATAAACTTTTTTCGCATGGTTCTTTTGGCTTTTTGATGTTCTGCTTTTATAATATTAACCATGGATTTCACCTGCTTTCTGGTTTTTTCTTACCACATTCATAAACAAATCTTCAAGATTATCTCCCTGCTTTAATGCTCCTTCGTATCCTAAGATTCCACCTGAAATAATCCCGAATTTATCTGCAAGTAACTGTACCTCTGAGAGAATATGACTGGAGAGAATTACAGTGATTCCCTGTTCCGGAAAAGACCGGATCAGCTCTCGTAATTCCTCGATGCCTATTGGATCTAATCCATTCGTAGGTTCATCCAATATCAAAAGTTCCGGTTCTCCAAGCAATGCCATTGCAATGCCTAGTCTTTGCTTCATTCCCAAAGAAAACTGTCCTGCTTTCTTCTTTCCGGTGTTTGTAAGTGATACAATCTGCAAGACCTCATCAATTCTGTTTTCATCTGTACCAAGCAATAATTGTCTTACCTTCAAATTCTCTCTGGCGGAAAGATTTTCATAAATAGGCGGATTTTCAATTAACGCTCCTATTTTTGATAAATCTTTCCTATCCAAAAGTTTTCCATCAAAGTAAATCTTTCCTGCAGTTGGTTTCATCATACCAGTCAACATTTTCAATGTGGTAGATTTTCCCGCACCATTCGGTCCAAGCAGTCCATAAATCTGTTCCTTTTCTATATTAAGTGAAACATTATTTACCGCTTTCTGCTTTCTAAAATATTTACACAAATTTTGTGTCTGCAACATCATTTCCATCTTTACTATCCTTCCTTCCATATTTCATTTCTTACTGAAATATAACCTAACAGAAAAAAATAAAGATTTGATGAAGATTGCTAAATAATTCGTCTACTCTATTTTTATTCTCGTATGGAATAAACCATCAATTGAATATCATTATCAGAACTCGACTTTCCACTGAAATCAGCAAAGCTGTTACAAATACGAAGTCCTAATTTACCGAATATCTCCGTGATTTCATCCAAACTATATAACCTTATAGGATTTCCTTCTTTCATTTCAGGCTTATAAAGTGCTTCTCCATACATATAGTCTACCTGCCCATATATCAGCGTTTTTCTATCCTTCTCCCATTCAAAAGCAGATAATGTAAGTCCCTTTTCTCCTGCATCCCATAACTTGCAAACATCAAATTCTTTAGATAAGAGCTTAAGTGTATCAGTATTGGGAACGGTATCACCATTTTCCCAGCGTGATACTGCCTGCCTTGTAACCATAATTTTATCTGCCAGCCCAGTCATCTTCATCCAGATCTCCAAATGCTTTCACTACAAAATACCTGGAGTTTCTCCAATTCGGATAGTGAACAAGACAATCCAGCGGATTTTCCGCACAATGGAATCCATTCTGTCTGCAATTTGCCTCCGTTGTCTCATTGATCCCATATCGTTTAAATTGATAACCCCTGCAACTTAAATTTTTTTCAAACCCTTTGTATGCAATCATATTCAGGCTCCTAAATTAAATAAAGAAAGCTGCTCCGGTTCTTCTTTCTTTTGCGCTGCTGGCTTTGCTGCCACCTTTGCATCTTCCGAAACATCTTTCTTCGTATCTGCATCCTTAGATTTTGCTGACAATGTCCTGATTGAATCCGCTCTTTTCCAGGCTTTCTTTATTGTATCTTTTTCTTCCTGCGCTTTTTTCTCCATGTCTTTACGGTCTTCCAACAGGTAATAGTCTATTACCCAGGCAAATACCTCTGTAGAGCCAATCGCAATACCAGCATTTTGCCCCACACCAGTTTTTCCCTCTTTCTTTGCTTTCTCCAGTGCCGTCTCATATGCTTTTTCATGGACATATTCGAGACAGTGCTCAGCGTCTTATGGGGCTGGAGGATCACCTCTTTCATAACAGGATCTTTTCTGGCAAGGTCTAAAAGATACGTGCCAAGCACAGTCGCATACCCTGAATCCTGCAAAAGAAGCATTTCTTCTGTCAGTTTTTCGGTTACAGACACAGCTTGCTGGGTTAACAAAACCTTCAGCAGAAACTTCCTTTTTCCCGCTATAAAAGCATCCGTGTCCTCTTTGGATATGAAACATTCTTTTGCAAGCCCTTCTATTGCCGCTACATTTTGACAGGTCCGGTAATGTTCTGCCAGGACATTTACTTCCTCTATGCTTTTTGCCAATTTTTCCAGCATATAAAGTTCCTCCCGTCATTATGCCGCTTTGGATGCATGATTTTCTGCATTTCCGCCAGCTGCCGCTCTTTGCACTTCCTGGGATTCCTTATCAAGCTCATTCACTAGATTCAGTATTACCCGGCGTACCCAAAGGTTTTCATTCCACTTCTTTTCAAGGGTCTCCGCACTCTCTACAATGTCTTTCCACGCATTATCATCCAATGCACGATGTCTGTATTTCTTGTAAAATGGATAGATCTCATACATGGCCTTTTTAACATCCACATAAATAACAGAATCCACATTGGACAACAATCCCATCAGGACCGGATGCCTGTCATATTTCTGGATCAGCTCATGGATCCCAACAGGTCTTTCTCCTGTGTACAAGCCTAAAAAGTCATTAAATATCGTTCCAACTGTATTTATATTTCTATGTTCCATTCATGTCCTCCTCTGCTCTTTTGATTCTTGCTGTTACGGTTTCCGGTAAGCATTCAAACGCTTCTGCAATTGCATTTTTACTGTATCCTTCCAGAAACAGCTTTTTCATCATTTTTTCCTGCTCTTTTTTCTTCAGCTTTTTCAGGGAGGAATCCCTGATCTTATGCTTCAGAATTTTTTTACTTAACGGATGATCCGGTCCATATTGATAGATCTTCCAGGCCTCCGCTGCATTTAGTCCGCAGACAATTGCCAGTACCAGGCAATAATAGCCTGCATACTCTTCATCTTTTATGCCACCACCCTCTTTATAGCTCTAAAGTTTTTCGGTTCCTGGCATTTTCCATTTATGCATGTCCTCCTTCCTGTTCTGCAAGAAATTTTTTTATGCCTTCCCGATCATATTCTGCCAGCTTTTCCAGATCAAAACGCACCAGCCGATAATCACAAAATCCAGAATGCCCCACTCTTTGCAGCACTTCTCCAAGCTTGTATTTTCGGATAAACTGAAGCTTATACTTGCACTCAAAATCTGTGATAAATGCTTCGTTTATTTTTATATTCTCACCTGGCAAGCTTACTGTTAAAATGTCATATAGTTCCTCTTCCTGATCTTTTTTCTTGACCATTGCGATAAAAAGCCTGTTTTAGCAACGATAAGAATCCACTTTCAAAATGAGTTCTTCTTTGCACAGACTTCCTTCGTATTCCAAAGTTTTCTGTTCCATGTTCCTCCTCCGATATGCTTATACTTTTTTGAATTATCCAGTAACTCCTTTCCTTCGTATTTGCGCCCTTTGCCTAGATTCTGGAATTTTTGGCAACAAAAAAAGACACCAAAAATCCATTCCAGGTTTTTGATGTCTTTCTATATTTTCCAGATCTATTGTCTCAAATGATTGCTTCTGATTCGCACCAGAACTAAATTTTCCTGCATAGAGTGCTATGCATAAACGATAATTCAATTATAGAATAGCACAATATATAGTGCGTGTCAATTGCATGTTTCCATATATTGTATTTTCATTTTCTCTGACAGTCTCCAGCTTCACGTATCAGGAGCATCGTCTCTCCATAAACCATTTATCAAATTCATAGTATAAATGGCTCTCTTTTCCATTCACCATTATGGTGTAACAAATTCCGGTTCCACCTGCTTTTCGACTAGCACAGCGCTCCCTCGCAAGAATACGGTCCACATGATATTTTTCCCCATCTTCCCAGATAAAGTCCACCGGGCTCATAGTTCCATCTTTGTCAAAATTGACAAGGACATCCACATATACTTTTGCATTTTCCATTTACCAATTACCTCCCATTAAAATATCCTATCGGGTGAACCGTGTGGGAACTTTGTGCATCCAGACTTGCAAGGGCTTTATCCTGATACATAAAAGCTTTTTGCACACTGAAATATCCAAACCGTCTGCGGATTTCATCCACCGCCTGATCCATTTTCTCCTGTTTTTCTCGTTGTTCCTCGCTCACAAATAAGTCAAGCTGTATAGGAATATCGGATAATACCAGACTTTCTGCACGAACTCCCAGGCTTCTGATCGGATGCTGCCAGTTATAATGTTCCTGAAAAAGCTCGTTGGCAGCTTTCATAATCTCATTTGTAATATCCGTGGGACGCTCTAACTTTTTCTGCCGGGAAAAAGAATATAACCCATTATCCCGGATACTGATGGATACTACCTTGCATTTAAACCCATGTTTTCGAAGCCTGGCTGCAACACTTTCTGCTAACGCCATCAATACAATCTGCACATCCAGGTTATTTTCCAAGTCCCTGGGAGTCGTGGTACTATTGCCAATAGATTTAACAGGTGCTTCATATCCCTGGGGTGATACTGGCGACTCATCCCATCCATTTGCAAAAGTATAAAGCACCAGACCCATTTTTCCCAATAAACGTTCCAGAAATGTAGGATCCGACAGGGCAAGCTCGCCTTTTATCAACTGGACCATTGAGACCTTGTCACTGATCAAGGCCCGTCTGCAGCGCGGGGACCGGATCACAGACGAAGTCAGCGGGGAAGTTTACACCTTGTATTCTTTCCAGCAGTTTGTGGAGAAGAATTTCTCTTCTTACATAGCAAGCCAGGTGTTTAAAGAGACTTCTAAGCCTGAGAAAATTTACTTCTAACTGAAACCATGTGAAGAAGGCTACTCTCTGGTGGCAGCTGACTCAGACAGCAATAAGACATATGCCTGGATTTCCAGCCTGAGCAAACGATTCTCACTGGTAGAAATGATCGCTACCGGAATTGTATATGTGAAAGATACTCGTACCAATACCTATCAGCCATTTATTTCCGGAAAGGGGAAATATTGTAAGTATGATAAGGAAAAGGGAATTCTGGTAGAAATCTAACCAAAATGGACACAGATCACAATGCCATTACTGGAGGTTCAGTAATAAAGACATTGCAGTCTGTGTCCATTTTTCATCAGATCCTATTGTTCAAAAATATCTTCCCGGGTAATATTTTTCGCCCACTCTCCCTTTCGGTAATGATGGAAAACCCAGGGCCATTTCACGAATTCGTCTGTACAAAGCAGAAAGTAAACCCACAACACTGGAAGCTTCAGTACAAAGGCAGCGAAGAAACCTAGCGGCACCGCATATACCCACATATCTACCGTGTCACAGATTAAGCCAAATTTCGTATCGCCCCCTGCCCGAAAGACACCTGCAATCAGCGCAGTATTTACTGCGGATCCCATAATATAGTAGGTGTTAATGAGAAGCATGTATTTCAGATAATGCATAGCGGTGTCATTCAGGGAAGCAAATTTCATCACAAAAGGAGTGATGGCAAGGACGATCAGCCCTCCAAGTGCACCGGTGATCACAGTCAGCTTCAGCATTCTGGAAGCGTATCGTCTGGATTTTTCCAGGTCTCCTTTTCCCATGATCTGCCCAAGAAGAATGGTTCCCGCACTTGCAATGGCAAAACAGAATACAGAGCCAATGTTCCGCACCACAGTAACCAGGGAATTAGCGGCCACCGCGTCAGTGCCAAGGTGTCCCAGGATTACAGAATACATGGAAAAAGCAACGCTCCAGGACAGGTCGTTTCCAAGTGCCGGAAGTGACAAACGGATAAAGTCCTGAAACAATACTTTACTGCGAAGGAACATATATGCCAGATTCAGCTTCACATTTTTACTAAAGGAAGATACAACCACACAGCCAATCAGCTGGATCAGTCTTGATGCAGCGGTGGCGATTGCAACGCCGGTTGCACCAAGCTTCGGAGCACCGAACAGGCCGAAGATAAAAACTGCATTTAGGAATATATTCAGAATAAATGCCAGCATATTCAGCGCCATACTGATGGTTACTCTTCCAATACTTCGAAGAACTGCCAGATAGATCTCCGAGATTCCCCAGCAGATATAGGTAACGCCCATAATGCGGATATAGGAGGAACCAATGGTGATCAGCTCAGGATCATTGGTAAATAGCCTCAGCATCATCTGAGGCGCAGTAAATGCAACCAGGGCAACCAACAGGGAAATCAACACAGAGAAACGAAGTGCGATTCCCTCTACTACATGAATCGCCTGAAAATCCTTTTTACCGGCATATTGGGAGCACAAAAGAGAGGCTCCGGTACCGATGCCATAATACACCATAAATAAAATATTGGAATAATTGGCTGCCAGGGATACCGCCGAAATAGCGGACTGCCCCACGTAATTCAACATGATCACATCCGCTGAATTCACAGCCGCACTGAGCAGATTCTGTATAATAATTGGAACCGCCAACCGGAAAATCTGCGGATAAAAATCATCTTTTCCAATTGAAAGTATTCTTTTCATTTTCCCTCCTTAGTAAATACCTATATTTAAATAAACTATTTGGTATTATACTGTTTTTCTGTCCCAAAAGCTATCCCTTTTCTGACAGAAAATAACAATATTTTGACATTAAAAAGGCACTGTCTGGGACAAACATGCCAGACAGTGCCTGTAAAATCTTTCTATTAAATAACTTTTAGTAAAGGATCTCCTTCTCTTACATACAATGGCAGACTGAAGTAATCAAAGGTTCCGGTATGCCACTGGTTTCCCTGTGCAGGTTCTTTGGTAAGAAGATGTACCCAGTTTCCTTCTGGAAGATAAAAATCCTGTTTTCCATCTGAGGAAAATACAGGTGCAACCAGAATGCGGTCTCCCAACATATATTGCTGATCCAGATATGCGCAGTTTCTGTCTTTTGGGTATTGCATGTGCATTGGACGCATTACGGGAAGCCCTTTTTCATGGGCAGTCTGTGCAAGGCTGTAAATATAAGGCATAAGCTTCCATTTCAGCTCGGTAAAGTATTTCAGAACCTCACAGGCCTCTTCATCATAATTCCATGGAACACGATAAGAACTGGATCCGTGTAAACGACTGTGGGAAGATAAAAGTCCAAAAGCCACCCACCTTTTGTACAGATCAGCTGAGCCATCATCCTCGAAGCCGCCAATATCGTGGCTCCAGAAGCCAAAGCCGCTGTCCATAAGGGAAAGCCCGCCCCTTAAGGTTTCGGCCATGGAAATATACTGGCTGGTTGAATCTCCGCCCCAGTGTACTGGAAATTTTTGTCCGCCTGGTGCTGCACTTCGTGCAAAAAGAACAGCTTCGCTTTCTCCTTTTTCTTTTTTCAGAAGCTCAAATACGCACTGGTTATAAAGATACGTGTAATAATTATGCATTTTTTCCGGATCAGAGCCGTCGAACCATTTTACATTGGTAGGAACACGTTCTCCGAAATCTGTTTTGAAACAATCCACTCCCACATCCAGAAGTGCTTTCAGCTTACTCTGGTACCAGCTGCATGCATCTGGATTGGTAAAGTCTACCAGTCCCATACCAGCCTGCCACATATCCCACTGCCAAACTCTTCCATTGTCTTTCATCAGAAGATAGCCCTTTTCCATGGCTTCTCCAAACAGAGGCGACTTCTGTGCAATATAGGGATTGATCCAAACACAGATTTTTAAGCCTCGCTTATGAAAACGTTCCAGCATACCTGCCGGATCCGGGAACATATCTTTATCCCAGGTGAAGTTGCACCATTCGAAGCCTTTCATCCAGAAACAGTCAAAATGGAAAACAGAAAGAGGAATATGGCGCTGTTCAAATCCATCAATAAAGCTGTTTACCGTAGCCTCGTCGTAGTTGGTGGTAAAGGATGTGGTAAGCCATAAGCCAAAGGACCACTTAGGCGGCAATGCCGGTCTTCCGGTAAGGGCTGTGTATTTTTCTATAATTTCCAAAGGGGTAGGACCATAAATAACAAAGTATTCCAGTTCCTCATCTTCTACAGAAAACTGTACGGTTTCCACCTTCTCACTACCTACCTCGAAGCTGACACGTCCCGGATGATTGACAAAGACGCCATAGCCTTTGGTCGTATAATAGAACGGAATATTCTTATAGGAAATTTCACTGGCTGTACCGCCATCCTCATTCCAGATATCCACGGTCTGGCCATTTTTTACCATAGGGGTAAACCGTTCCCCAAGGCCATAAACCAGCTCGCCAACACCTAAATTAAGTCCGGAGACCAGATAGTTCATGCCTTGTTTGTGATGCATCATTCCCGTAGTTTTGCTCTTGATACAGGTAAGCTCCCTTCCATCTCCATAAAACTTCATTTCAGGGGAACCAGTTTCAAATTCCAGGGAAAGCTTTCCTGACTTTAACGTCCATTTTTCTTTGCCGGAAGCTTTCTCACATTTACGTTCCGGACTTTTATCTAAATCACCATACAATTCAAATGATGGGCTTTTTACGTAATTTCCAGCGTGATTTACCATGTGGATTCCCAAAATGTCCTTTGCTGGTGCGGTGAAGGTATAGGTCATCATTCCAATGTTTAAGGTATCCCCGCGTCCCTGGATTTGTTTATAGGGGCAAAAGCCAGGAGTTCGTTTTCCCGCTCTTCTACCTCATAAATGTCTCTTACATAATCAGCCTGAAATTCATCTCTCACAAGCCAGAAGCCATTGGTAAACTTCATCTTCCATTCCTCCTTTGAAAATCGGTCAGCCTTTTACGGCTCCAGCTACAACACCCTTGATAATAGATTTCTGGAAAATCAGATACAGGATCAGCGCTGGGATAATGATCAGGATCGCAGCAGACATAATGTTCTGCCATTCCATTTTGTACTGTCCCATAAAGCTGTAGGCTGCAAGCTGCAGGGTTTTGCTGCTCTTTCTTCCGCCCAGCATAAGAAGGGGAAGAAGAAAGTCATTCCAGATCCACATTACATTGATGATCGTAACCGTCGCAGTACAGGATTTCAGCATTGGAAAAATAATACGGGTAAAAAGCTGAAACTGGTTGCAGCCGTCAATAAGTGCGCTCTCTTCCAGTTCCAGGGGAATGCCCTTGGCAAAGCCCTGATACAGGAAAATACTCATTGGGGCACCAAGCCCCCAGTAAATAATGGCAAGTCCCCATATTTTCCCATTGATATGTAAAGTGGTGGCTACATTTACCAGAGTAAGCATAAAGGACTGGAACGGGATCATCATAGGCGCAATGCAGAACAGGAAACAGAAACGGCTGTAGCGTGTTTTCACACGTGCCATTTTATAGCCTCCCATGGAAGCGATCACGATAATGCCGAGAGTTCCTATTACTGTGGCGATGAGTGTATTCAAAAAAGTAGCTGGATATTTCATATCATGAAATACATTTTTTATATTGTCAAGAGTAAAAGCAGATGGAAGGCTCATAACATCTGTCATGATTTCCTGATAGCTTTTAAAGGCATTGATTCCCACCAGGAAAAGAGGGGAAAGATATAAAAGCAGAAAAAGGATCAGGAATAACTGTATCACACCGTGAAGTGCTTTGCTTTTTTTACTCATGCCTCTACCTCCTTGCCTTTAAAGAAATTAACCTGAATTACGGAGATCACCAGAACGATGATAAAAAGAATTACACTTTTGGCGCTTCCATATCCATAGCGGCTGTTGTTAAATGCAGTGTTGTAAATATCAAGTGCAATTGACGTAGTAGATGTTCCCGGACCGCCGCCTGTCAAGCTGAAGATCAATTCAAACATTTTTAAGGAATTGGCAACAGAATGGAACATGCAGAAGGAAATGGACGGCATGATCAGCGGGATAGTAATTGAGAAAAATCTGCGGACTGCTCCTGCCCCATCCAGGTCTGCGGATTCATTTAGTTCCGTTGGTACTCCCTGCATACCTGCAACGTAGATCAGGATATAAAAGCCAAGGCTCTGCCAAACAGAAACAATGATGGTGGAGAACACAGCCAGTTGGGAGTCTCCCAGCCAGCTAAGACCGAAAATTCCCCATCCGGTTATGGACATAAGTGCTTCAAATACTCTGGTACAGATAAATTTCCAGATAAATCCAATGATAACAAGGCTTATGATATTGGGAATATAAAAAGCGGCTCTGAAAAATCCTCTGCCTTTGATCTTGGATTCCAGAAGTGCGGCAAAAAAAATGGCAAGTACATTTACGATCAGTACTGTTCCAATGGCATAGATAAAGGTATATTTCAGCGCACTGACAAAGGCTGGATCATTGGTAAAAAGCCGGATATAATTTTCGAGTCCGATAAATTCCGATGTTTTTCCAATACCGTTCCATTTACGGAAGGAATAATAAATACACATAACGAAAGGAATTCCTACAAACAGCGTGATGAAGAAAACTGCAGGGGCTACATATCCTGCGAATTCCAATGCTGTTTTTCTGGCCCTTCGTTTCTGGCTGTTTGCCTGCATAAAGAAACCTCCTGTCCTTTTCGGAAAAACAGGGCTGCCGAAATTGTCAGCCGCCCTGTTTTCGTTTTTATTCACGCGATCATTTTATAATAAATTACATTGCATCGTAAGCATCAACAAATAACTGGGTAAGAACCTCTTTTGTCTCGTCGCGGTCTGCATTTCCTGCAACATAGTTCTGGAATGCGGTACCAAATGGCTCTTCTACACCTTCTGGTCCTTTAAAGATCCACCATGGACATGTTACGGAATTATCCTGTGCAGCTGCTGTTTCTGCTGCAAGCTGTGTATCAGGTGCATCTGCTCCGGTAAGTGGGGAGATATCGCCGATAACTGATGGAACCCAGCTTCTTCCATAATCAGAAGTACACATGTAGTTCAGGAAATCAAGAACCGTATCAAGATTTTCGGAATCTTTTGCTACACGGAAGGTAAGGTTGGACTCAACTGCGAGAACTGCTTTTTCGTCCATGCGGGGCATATAAACATAACCCATATCAATATCAGGGGCAATGGCGCGGATACTTGCCTCGTCCCAGGAGCCATTGTGGATCATGGCAACTTTTCCTGTTGCAAAATCGGAGCACTGAAGATCATTGGTGGACTCCATTGGCTTGTCACCGCTGTACTCCTTGATCAGATCCAGAAGATCAAGTGCAAAATCAACCTGCGGAAGCTCGCCGAATTTCAGATCTCCGTTTTTCACATCTTCAAAGAGCTTGTCATAATCGCCGTCATAGGCATCACTCATGGACGGATAAACGGTCTGTGGAAGGATCCACCACTCACCAAATCCGGAGCTGAATGGCTGAATACCTGCATCTGTCAATTTCTCACAAACGGTGCGAAGCTCGTCTAAGGTAGTTGGAAGTTCTGTGATTCCAGCCTGCTCAAATAATGCTTTGTTATAGATAAAGCCATGGGACTGAACCAGGAATGGCATTCCTGTAATATGGCCATCTTCTGTTACAGATGTAAGGGTTGTCTCGGAAAAGTTCTTCATAAACTCTTCGTCATCCAGGTTATAAATATAATCTGCATATAAAGTATTGTCGCTGTATGCACTGGAAAGAAACAGGTCCGGAACCTCACCGGAATTTAATCTGGAACGGAGTACAGTCTGGTAATCATTCTGAAGGACTTCCAGCTCAATGGATACATTTGGATGTTCTTCTGTATAATGATCGATCAGATCATGGTAAGCGTCTGTGTATTCCGGACCATTAAACATGAAATAAAGCTCTACCGGATCATCGTCTGCCATTACGGTTACAGAACCCATTGTAAGAGAACTGACTGTCATTAAACCGGCCATTAATAAAGCGATTTGTTTCTTATGCATATGCATATCCTCCTTCTTTTTGCTGCTGCCCGTTTCGCCCACGGCAGCCTGCTTTGTTTTTGATAATCTAATCATACACTATGCAATATTACAAATAAATAGAAAAAATCAAACTGTTTATGGTAAAAGTTTGATATCTATAACCTGTTCTATTGTGAATGAATACAACAAGTTGTATAATATTGCCATAATAAAAAGGAGCTTTATGTATGAAAAAGAAAATAGAAAATTTATCCATGCAGACGCAGCTGACAGTTGTGATCCTGTCTGTGATCGTTCTTGCATTTGGAATTATTTTATATAGTGGTTATTCTGGTCAGGCAAGGTCTTTTGCAGAGGAATATACTTCTTCCACACAGACTATTCTGGAGATGGATGTGGCAAATCTGGATCAATATATTCAGGGTCTGCGGATCTTTTGCGTACAGCCCTGCCTGAATGTATCTGTCTATAATTCCCTGCTGAAGAGAAAACCTCTTTCCTCTTCTGAGATCAGTGACATAAAACAGGAAATCCAGTCTTCCTATCATAGCAGAACAGATATCCGTTCTTATTCCATTACAGCAATGAATCAGGATTTATGTTTTGAGCGGAATGCAGGGGTTGGGGGACAGCATATTTTATCGACCCCTGTAAAAGATACTGAAATATCCAGACCTTATATTGCCTGTGGAAGCAATGACAAATATGAATATCTGGCGCCCCCGGATTCAGAAGATGTGTTTTTCCGGTATTATCACTACCTGATCCGCCTGAGAAACCGGGAACCAGTCAGTTTGTCTTATGTGGATGTAGATACTACACAGCTGCGGCTGCTTATGAAAAACCATCAGGATTATGGGCAGATCTTATGCCTGTATAATTCAGATGGTGAACTTTTATATTCCAGTTCTGAGGATATCCGAAATCAGGAAGAAAAAGAAAAAAAGCAGCTTTTTGGGCTTCATTCAGATGTTGAAAATGTAAATATCGGTGGAATTTCTTATCTTGCACTTCGCAGGACCAGTGAAGAGACGGGCATTGTCCTGCTTTCCCTGCTTCCTAAAAGCGCCTGGGATGACCGGGCAAGGGACTTTTTGCTTCCTCTGGTAATGCAGATTGCAGTGATCACTATCTGTCTGATCATTATTGTTACGCTCATGATCCGGATGATCACAATTCCATTGAAGAGGCTGTCTTACCAGATGGGAAAAATGGGTGAAGGAGACTTTTCTCCCACAGCTTTTGGCGGAGGCTGTAAGGAAACCTGTGCATTAACAGAAAGCTATAACGACATGGCAGCCCACATTAATGAATTGATCGAGACCAACTATATTTCCAGCATCAATGAGAAAAATTCCAGGCTCCAGGCGTTGGAGGCCCAGCTGAATCCCCATTTTCTCTATAACACTCTTCAGGCGATTGCTACAGAAGCATTGCTTGCAGACTGTCAGGAAATTTATGATATGATTGTGTCTTTGTCTGCAAATCTTCGTTATACCATTAAAGGCGGAGAACTCGTCCGCTTGCAGGAGGAACTTGATTATGTAGACCGGTATATTCTTCTGCAGAAAACAAGACTAGGCGGGCGCCTGGAAGTGACGAAGAAAATTAATCCAAAGGTAAATCTGGCAGTGATTCCAAAAATCAGTATTCAAATGCTGGTAGAAAATGCCATTATACACGGAATGCCGGAGAACGGAGCTGTTCTTCACATTATCATCCGGGTATGTATGGAAAATAACCGGCTGCTCATCAGTGTATATGACGATGGAAAGGGAATTCTCCCAGAAAAAGTGAAAGAACTGAATGATATTTTTTCCGGAAAATCAGCAGATACTGGCAATTCCATCGGACTTCCCAATCTTGCAAGCCGTCTGAAAATACTTTATCAGGGAGAGGCTGGTCTGTTTCTGGAATCACAGGGCGATCAGTTTACAGAAGTAAAAATGGAACTTCCAATCAGAAAGAGGGAAAATGAAAATGTATAAAGTACTGATTATTGACGATGAGGCACCTGCTAGAATTGCAATAAGCAGGCTTGGTCACTGGGCAGATTATCATATTACAGAGCTTTATCAGGAAACCAACGGTGCTGCAGCTTTAAAAACCATGCGGGAAATAAAGCCCCAGATTGTTTTTGTAGATATGCAGATGCCGGTTATGAATGGCATGGAATTTCTGGAAAAGGCTTCCCATGAATTTAGGGATACCTGTTTTATTGTAATCAGTGGGTATGATTATTTTGATTACGCAAAGGCAGCTTTGAAATGTGGTGCCATTGATTATCTGTTAAAACCAATTGCACGGGAAGAATTGAATGCTGCCATTGATAAAGCAGTCCAGACATTGGGAAATACTGGTACCTGTTTAGAAAAAGAAGCGCCAAAGCTTTCCCCTGATGAAGTTGTCGCCAGGATCCGGCAGGACATTGACCAGAACTATCCACAGCCCCTTAAGGTCAGCAGTTATGCGAAGAAGTACTTCTTTACCCAGGAGTATCTCACACGCCTTTTTCGCCAGCATTATGAGATGACCATTCAGGAATACCTCCTTATGGTCAGAATGACCCGGGCGAAAGAACTGCTGGAGAATCCTTCTATTAAGATCCAGGAAGTTGCTGCCCGGGTTGGATATTCCGATAATAACTATTTCAGTAAGGCATTTCGGAATTTCTTTGGAATTACGCCCACAGATTGCAGAAATAAGTGTTTCGTGAGCAGAAATACTAAATAGACCGAAAGCCTTTTCCAATGATCTCACTGCTGTTTACAATGGTAATGAAAGCGTGGGGATCAATCTGTCTTAAATGAATGCGAGGCGGTTGGTCTCGCTTCTGGTGAGAACAGTCATCAGTACCTTCTGCTCCTGTTTGGTATAAACACCGAAGGCATTTTGCTCAGTTGCAGAACGGTGAAGATCGTTGATAATAAAGTCTTCCACCTGATCTGGGTACTTGCTGATAATGGTACAGACTTTTCGCAGGTTCAGGCTTTCAATGGCACTGTCTACAACGGTACATTTCAAGATCATTCCCAGGATACAGTAAAGTCCGGTCTGTGCACCGTAAAGGTAAGCGGCGATCAGTACGATTCCAAGATCGCTGACCAGAAGGGCGCGTCCAATCTCCAGACTGGTATATTTATGCAGGATCATGGCTACAATATCGGTACCACCAGTGGAAGCGCCTACGTTAAATACCATGGCCGCTCCTACTGCTGGCAGGATAACCGCAAAGCACAGCTCCAGGAATACATCATGTGTCAGCGGGAAACTAAGCGGATAGATCACTTCACAGGCACTTACATAAAAAGACAGGGCAAAGGAGGAATAAATAGTCCAGCCCATAGAACGGATTCCCAGAAAGAAAAATCCGAGTACAACCAGCGCTGCGTTGACGATCCACATGAATGCGCCTACATTCCACTTCGGAAACAGGGTAGACAGGATAATGGACAAACCGGATGTACCGCCAAATGCGAAGTGATTTGGCGTTTTGAAAATGGAAATTCCAACTGCTGTAAAAATTAATCCCAGATTCAGAATTAAAAAGAAAATCAGGTTATCTTTTGTAAAAATCTTCTTTTTCATAAGTTATTTTATCTCCTCCCTTCAGTAAAATTAGTATAGCGCAAAACGTGTGTTCTGTATAGAGCGTTTTTTTCTATTTTTTATATAATGAGCTTAAAATCCCTCACTGCTTTTGATATAGAGTTTTTTCTTTATACAAACTGCACTTTTCTGCTTTTCTTTGCTGCCTCGATAAGCTCTCCCAGCCGCTTATTGCAGCTTCCAACAGGTACGCTTGTACAGATAACCCTGTCACAGCTTTCCATGGCTTTTAAAGCTTTCTGGAAGGTTTCCCCGCTGATTTCCATAAAGGGTTTCTCTGTGATCACCTGATCGGCCAGCAGTCTTGCCAGGCGGTAATCCACATCATTGGTGTATAGAACACCTGCAATAAAAGGAGTATGCACCTTCTGAAGCTGCCGGAATACGGGAATACCAGTGCCGTTTCCACAGATCACAAAAGTTTTCGCTTCACCTTCCGGCTTTGGAAGTTCAATGCTCCCAAACAGCGGATCAAAAAAGCCGTTGTTGATTTCATAAAGCTCCCGGATCATATTTTCCTCGAAAATTTCCTCAGGTTTTCCAAAATGGGAAATGGTATCTCCCTTTACACAGATGATCTTATCCGCAATCTTCTGTGCAAGGTCAATTTCATGAAGAGACATGATAACAGTTATCTGCTTTTTCTTCGCCATATCCCGAAGAATAGATAAAAGATCCAGCTTATGTTTAATATCCAGGAATGAAGTAGGCTCATCCAGAATAATAATATCTGGTTCCTGGCAGATCGCGCGTGCAAGAAGCACCCTCTGGCGCTGTCCATCACTGATGTTGTTAAAATCACGGCTGCCAAGAGCTTCTGCATGTACCGCCTTCATAGCTTCTTCTACCTTTTCTTCATCTTCCCTTGTAAGAATGCCAAGCCTTCCTGTATAAGGATAACGGCCGGTTGCTACAATGTCATGGCAGGTCATCAGCTCCGGCTTCATTCTCTCAGTAAGAACTACAGCCATACGGGTAGACAGATCCCGAAAGGTAAAGGACAACAGATTCTGGTTGTCAAAATAGACCTTTCCGCCAATGATCTGCAGCTGTCTTGTAATACTTTTTAAAATAGTAGATTTTCCGGAACCGTTAGGACCAATGAGAGTTACGATCTCTCCCTTTTTTATTCCAATACAGATATCGTGGATCAGTGCCTTTCGATTGTAACCAACAGAAAGGTTGTCCATATGAAAATAATAATTGTCCATTTTAATTTCCTCTCTTCTTTCGCAACATCATGAATATAACTACTGGTGCTCCAAAGATGGAGGTAACGGTGCTGATGTTCAGCTCCAGAGGCGCGAACGCCATTCTGGCGATCAGGTCACACATCATACAGAAAACAGCACCTCCCAGGAAGGTTCCCGGAATGATGATCAGCGGTCTGGATGTACCAAAGCTTCTTTTCATTAGAAATGGAACTGCAATTCCAACAAAGGAAATAGGTCCTGCAAAAGCAGTTACTGTTGCAGACAAAATGCTGGAAAGCAGGATTAATGCAACACGGAAAAACTTAATATTCACACCCATGCTCTGCGCATAAGCTTCTCCCAGCTGATAAGCTCCAATGGGCTTTGACAACAGGAACGTAAGGAGCAGGGTGACACCTATAACTGCACAGGAAATGTAAACATTACTCCAGCTCATACCAGAGAAGCTTCCCTGTGACCATCCATGAAGATTTACAATATTTGAGTCATCTGCAAAGGTTACCACGAAGTCTGTAACTGCGGAACAGATATATCCGATCATGATTCCGGCAACCAGAAGGGTAGCCATGTGCTTGATCCTTTTGGAATTCAAAAGAATAAATCCAATGGAAATCAAGGAACCTATAAAGGCAGCGATGATCAAAGTATAAGAGGTTACATTCTGGGCGATTTCAAGATAGTAGATCATAGTAAGTGCAACTACCATTTTGGCACCGGAGGAAATTCCCAGAACAAAAGGTCCTGCAATGGGATTTTCAAAAAAGGTCTGAAGAAGAAAACCAGATAAAGATAATGCACCTCCAAGGATGGCTGCCATCAGGATCCTGGGAAGACGGATCTTCCAGATGATGCTGTATTCCTTGGTGTCAGTGGCTTTTTTCAAAAGGATATTTACGATCTCAGACAGGGAAATATGAACATTTCCTGTATTGATATTCAAAACTGTGATCAGGCCAAACGCCAGGATCAACAGAACAAAAACCAATGTATAGCGAGATCTTCTCTTAAAGTTCTCCATGTGGAAACTGGTTCCATCGGATTGTCTGTTCATTCTAATTATACTCCTCATATAATCAAGTGTTTTTTATTGAAAATTCAAGGTTTTTCAACCTTTCATATCTCAGTGAATAAGCCACAGCTATGAGCATTTCGATGTATCAGGTACTGAAATAGCGGTTGAATGGTATACGAAATAAAACGTCATTGATTTTCGCTTTACTGGCCTTGTGTATACCCTTCCCTCTATGGCAGCTAACCTCCTATATCCACCAGGATCATCTCTGTCTCCAGAGGTCCTAACTTGTCGGGTAGAAACACCTATTACTAGGTATATCCCCCACAGATCCGTACGTGCCCAATTCAGGCATACGGCTCTTCACGACACTTATGCCTCAGATTATCCATATAGGCTCACATAAATACGTGGTCTTACTATAGGATGCTCCTTCAAAAACTGATTGAATCCATCCCATGTATAACTTTTCCTCTGACTACGCCTATTCATCCAAAAATAAAGAATCTGAATAACTCTCTTACGGAAGTTATCCATCATTTGATAGTTATCACTTATTCCATAATAATGGTAATACCCGATTAAAATCTGATTTACTTTTGCAAGAATATATTTCTTCTTTTCAAATCTCATGTCGCGTATAGTGATATTCATCTGTTTACATTTCTTCCGATATTTCTTATTGGCAGTTTTATGTTTTACTCTGAAATTACCGTTTCGGCTTTTGGAACAATAATGAGTGAATCCTAGGAAGTCAAATGTTTCTGGTTTGTTCCCCTGTCTTTTAAGGTTATCAGCAGCGAATCGACCAAAATAAATTAATCGAGTCTTTGATTCCTCTAAGGACAGTCCGAAGTGATTCATCCTTCTCTTAAGATGTTCATAAAAGAGTTCTGCGTCATTCTTATATTGAAAGCAGCACACAAAATCATCCGCATAGACAACTATGTCTGCATATCCTTTTAGCAGTGGTCTTATTTTCTCATTAAACCACCATACAAGAACATAATGCATATATATGTTCGCAATTATTGGTGAACATACGCTTCCCTGTCCGGCACCGAATTCGTTAACATAAAATTCTCCATTCTTAAGAATACCTGCTTTGAGCATCTTTTCTACCAGTCGGAGCACACTGTTATCTGTAATTCGTGATGAAATAAATTTCATTATCCAGTCATGATTCAAATTATCAAAGAAGCCTTTTATATCGGCATCCAGTATATAATTCGTCTTATGTCCTTCAATCATGTCATTTAGTTTTCTTATAGCTCCATGGCAGTTGCGGTTTGGTCTGAAGCCGCACATATTGCTGTAGAAATGGGGCTCAAAGACCGATTCCAAAACTTTCCTAAGTGCTTCCTGAACCAGTTTATCTTCATATGAATAGATACTAAGAGGTCTGGTTTTACCATTCTCTTTTGGTATTTCCACTTTACGTGCTGGTTTAGGTCGATAACTTTTATTCTTAAGCTTCTCCACTAGCTGTTTTAGATTGTTATCAAGATTTGAGTTATATTCTTCTTTTGAAATGCCATCAATCCCGACCGCTTTTCTGCCATCCATTTTGTAGTGGCATTCTTTAAGCATCTCAATGTTAATCAAATGCCCAATAGAATTAAATTTCATTTCTGGATGTTGTTTTGATAATTCTGAGATTCTCTCAAGTTTTGTTGTCATTATTTGTCCTACCTCTGAGTGTAGATAATGTTTCCCTTTTGATATGATGTCGTGTGGCTGGATATATGTTATCCGTTCTCGACTTCCCTCCAGTGGCATTACCCACCTTCATTAGTACTATTCGGCCATCCGACTACCTATACTCCATTTGATTTCCTTTTCTCATTCGTACGTCATACCTGTTAACACAGGAAAGTATAGGTTCTCCCCAGGTAACATACAGACATTGTAAAACATGGCTGGCTCTCAGACTCCGCCGTAGCATATGCTTCCTAACCCAAACAGAAACATACGTATTGTCTTCCGCCCGAAAGAAAACGTCGACCTACGGGTTACGTAGATTTCGGAGCTCAATCACTTTCAGCCCTATTTCCTAACTGTTTACACTTAGAATACATCGTTACCTCTGTATCCCCAAAACTCGCTACCAGTGGTGCGGCTACACCTTACTGGATAAGATTTCCACTCATTAATCTGTATGCCCTTCTGGGCGTACCCTTCGTCCTGCCTGCCCATAACCAGGGTGTCAGCTATGCTCCTTAACGGGGTCATGTGCCCATGGTGACTATTTCTGCCGACTACTGGCTCATTCTTTGTATTGTTGATTACTGACTTGCTTCCTGTACCAGCACTGTGAGCAGTGGACGTTATCTGTTACATTCTGCTTGATTCAGTGGCTGTCCACATGACAGCCTCCACTATAGTTACTTGTCTTTCTTACGCAGCCTGTAGATAAACTGCCGGTCTCTTGATGTCACTGACCATTTTTTCGGATCATAATCCACACCTTTAGTCAGCATCGCATAAAAGACACGTATCAACTTGGCTGCAATCGCCATAAGTGACTGCATTTTTTTCAACGGATTCAGCCTTCTGGTTGTGTAATAATTATGGAGTTCCCTGAACTCCTGGTTCTTCGACACAAGTGACATTGCAACCTCAAAGAGCAGATATCTGAGTCTCTTTCGACCTCGTCTGCTTATTGTTGTCTCGCCTTTGTGCTTTCCCGAACTATTTTCAACCAATGCCAATCCTGCAAGCTTCTGCAGTTCCTTCGGATTATTGAAGCGGCTGATATCACCTACTTCTGCAAGGAACCCTGACACTGTCCTGATTCCCACTCCTTTGATCTCTAACAGCTTTTCAGCCATCGGAATCTTTCTTACCAGTTCTTCAATTAGAACCATAACTTCTTGTAGACGCGTATTTCTGGATTCATAGTCCTCCAGAAGCATTCGGATTTCCATTCTTGCAGACACCGCACCTTCTTTGCTTCCAACGCTGTGCTCTGCAGCTTCTATCAGGGTCTTTGCCCTCGCTTTTCCAACTGCTCTTAACTTCGCATCACGCCAGATTTGGTTCACTCCATCGATACCTAACGTCAGGATATCTTCAGGGAGTGGTGCTGTTTTAAGGATGAGTATTCCGCTCTTGGCATCCGGCTTTCCATATACCGTCTTATATTCAGGAAAATATATATTGAACCAACGACTGATCCTGTTTTGAATTCTTGTAAGTTCCGCCTGTAACTGGAATCTTATGTTTGATGCTGTTCTAAGATCAGCGTAAACACCATCCGGCAGGTATGGGATCATGTAACGTCCCTCTCTAACTAATCCTGCTATAACTTTCGGATCCTTACGGTCATTTTTAGTCGGATTATTGTCGTCGAGTTCTTTTGATTTTTTCACATGGTGAGGATTTACAAGAACCGGTTTCATTTCATTATCATGTAGAAACTTTCCAAGATTGAACCAGTAGTGCCCGGTCGGTTCCATACCTGGAACCACCTTATCCTTCTCATGTCTTTCTTTGAGGTCCAGGATCCATTCCTTAAATGTCACAAATCCAGCCTCTGTGTTGCTAAACTTAAATGGCTTCTTCGAATACTCGATTCCTCTGTAATCAAAAGCTCTGGCATAGTGCGTTTCACTTCCGACATCAATTCCGAGTACCAAAGTTTTTTCTGTAATAGCTTCAATTTTTGCGTTCTGTGTGTTAGACTTCATTGTAAATACCTCTCTGTATAATAAGATTTTTACTAACCTGCCAGTCAGTAGTCTTATTGTACTCTGAGGTATTTTTAATTTTCAACATCCACGTTTTTTATTATACAGGAAGCTCCATATACGAAATTCTTCTATTAGTTGTCCTATAATATTTTCCTTCATACTCAATCACTTCTTCCAATTCCCCTGGCAGTGTATCTAAAATTTCTACTCCAGAATTGAATTCACAGTTTTCTGTTTTCATCTGCTTATTACCGGTATCAACTGAAATAATCATTTGTTTTTTCTCCCTTCAAAACCAAATGTAAAATTACTATACGCCTTGTATGCGTCTCTGCAATTTCACTATAGTGATTTTGGAAAATCTGTGTCAATAGGATTTCTGAAATAGTTATTTTTCTTCATAATCTTTGCATATCAGTTTTAATATGCGCTCGCTTTCCCCTTCATAGCCCCATAATATGCTTCCAACAGCTTCAAAAGCCTGTTCTCTCCAACGGAAGTATGTAGTTCTATGGATTCTGGTATATTGCGGAAAATGAGGCTCCAATTTATCTAATATTTCTTCTACATTTTCCAGTTTTGTTGAGGATAGATAGCTGTAATAGAGCACCCAATAGTATCGCTCGCCTTGCGGATGATACCTTCGCATAAGATCGACTGCTTCATCAATTAAACGTAGATACTGGTTTGATCGGCTGATTGCCTCTACCCGTTCTTTCTCGGATGCTAAATCTCTTTCCACATCCATTCCAGCCTGATAAATGGTGTCTAAGAATTCATCCACATCTGTGCCATACTCCATATGGAATCTTCTTTTTACCTGGCTGATTTTAATTTGCATTTGCCAGTTTACCACCCGGTATATCTTAAATAACTTTATTACATCATGATATGCGGTATTATCTTCCCCCTTATACTCCTTTGAAATTACTCCTGATCTTCCCCTTGCCACAGCTTTGTCTCATCCTTTCTTTTTTCATTTAGTTTTCTAAATGCCTCATCCATCTCATCGTCCATTTTTTCAGCTCTAACAAGGCAGCAATACATTAGTACAATAACCACTGCCAGCAAGGCCAAGAAAAAGAGCCAAAAATGCCACATTTTCGCTTCCTCCGTTTCTGAATTATAGAGTGGTACTATACTCTCCTATTATAAATAATGGAAAAAATTGTCGAAATGTGTAAAAAAATAAAAAAAATTGGGATTTATTTAAGATTTTTTCAATAGAAAAAGAAATTATTATAAGACACTATTGAGATTTCAATTTTATCACAAAAGTTTACTGCGCCATATAAATATAATCACAACAAAGCCAATGCTAAACTTATATCAACATTGCCGAATAGATTTATTTTTCATTTTGCGCAAAAATACGATAAACTATACCATTTACGCAATGCTCATTTTATATATCAGCATAAGATATCCTTGATTTTACTAATATTTCAAGCACTGCAAAGTAAACTTCGGTGAAGTCAGTACATACTCAGTTGCTTTGCAACTTATTTGTGAATAGCCTTTCATGTTCAGAGCAATTCTATCAGACAAAGAAATCCTTCATAAACGCATTCTCTTCACTAAAATTTTGAATCAGCACACTTGACAGATTTTCTAACAAATGCAATGGCTCCTTTTTTTTGTTTAATTCCGGATTTAATCTTTCAATTAAATATGCTTCCATTTCGCTCAAATACCTTTCAGCTCTACTATAAGGCGAAATAAATTCAAGTGGCACATATTCCTTGTCATCACTTAGAAACATAACCGTTCCAAAATATACTCGCTTATTGTAACCATTATAAATGGGATTATGTAATTTTAATGCTGCCAAATGACCATTAGAAAATCGACTTTTTTTAGAATCCGTCTTTCCTATATATACCAGTTTTTCTTCATGTTCATTATAAATAGTAATAAAATAAATATTATAGCAGCCAAATGGAGGTTCACCTATTTCTTGTAACACCCACCACTTTTCTTCCCTATCTAAATCATATCCGTTTTCTTCATCGATACCTGTTAATAAACAGACTTGCTCTATATATTCATGATGTTCATTCCAAGACTTTTTTAAATAACCCGTATCTATAGTATTCGCTTTATACAATTCCACTGCAATATCCAAAGAAATCCAAGCTCCATATTCTAAATTGGGCAATGCATTTGAAAAAAAATTATTTGGTGTTATACTTTCATTTCCTTTTATCCATGGTTTCAGCGGTTGATTTTTCATATTTTCTAATTCCTGTTATCTCACAATTTTTACTCTACTAATATTATATATCTTCCAACTTATTTCAGCAATCCATTTTTAAACCATGGATATATTTCCTAAAATAAAATTGTGTATTCTCTTTCCTCTTTAGTATGCTTAGATTTTCTGTTATAATAAATACACCGAATTATTCCTTCGCATGACCTAATTTTAAAGGCCTTAAATTCAAAAATAGGAGGTGTTTATAAGTAGAGGATAAACGGAATATTCAAAAAAGAGGTGATTATTATTTCAGTGAGTATAAAAAAACCGGATGGCATACAAATAGAATTAGATTCGACCAAGATTGTTGATGCCATCAGCAAATCAATCATTCGTGAAGAAGAAAAGAAGAATGAGAAAAAGTTGCGTAATTTTGCAATATTAGCTACTGGAAATGTACGGGCTAGTCGGTATATAAAAGAGCCCAAAATAAACATGTCGAAACTATTCTCTGGTATTTTCACCAGTATATGTTTCTGCAATTTTTTACAAGATTACAATGAGCGCAATATTTCTGTTACCTACATTCCAACGACAGATTACGAAAAAACAATAGTAGTTACGGCAGATTTTGTTGATACTACTATATTCGGTATGCCTGTTACAGTAAAACGTTCAACACAATTTGGTTTATTCTATGATTATTTTCAATATGATTTGAACATAGAGGAACTCTACCACGAATACGAAAGACTACTGCAGCGCAGAAAAGAACTGCGTGAATTAAGAAAATTGAAAATAAAACGTGTCAGTGAGATGATACGAGCTACATGGTTGAACAGAAATACAAATGTAGGGAGAAGTAATACGGGCAGTGTAACTGATTCGATGCTTCTTTCACTTCCTACTCCTCCGACTTCTACTGCTATTTTTAGCAGTCTGGAGTCCGGGGGTGTTGTGAGTGTTATCGGATGATGAGCTGAAAAGATACCGTGAACTACTTAACGCCCAGAATGATAGTACATATTTCAAAAAAGAAATCGGTGCTAATCTAAAAAATGCGAGGGCTAACACCCCGCTAACCCAAGAAGATGTCGCTGAAATCTTTGACTGCGATCCAAGAAAAATTCGGCGTTATGAAAATGGAGAAGTCATGTGTTCATTAACACAGCTTATTAGCTTCTGTAAGGTTTACAAATGTACGTTGGAAGATTTGATGCCAGCAGAGACTATTTCTTATGTAAGCAGTTTAGCTGGAATGGACACAGAAATGCTGAAATCAATGATGAATGTTTTTAGAAAAACTGTTGGGCTAAAAACTGCGTAAGTAATTACCTATAGTCAGTGGTTGTGCCATTCATGGTATTATCTTCCAAGAGACAAATATTCACTTTCTGTATCCTTACGATATCTTGAGGTACTGTGATTTAAACTGAAAATATATAAGTAACCATACTATGCACAAGCTTAACAAAGAGAAAGAAATCACCCCAAAAGCAAAATCATATTAAGAAAAACTGAAAATATTTTTGAAAAATCGGACATGCCGTGTCTAGGTAAACAGATAACTACTTCACGGTATGTCTGTTTTTTATTATTTTGGAGCTTGTTAAGCGATGAAATACCCGAAAAAAGCAGGTAAAGAATGAAAATTTAATTACCATGCCATGTCCTGTTAAGGCACATAATTTTGAATTATTATAAGCTTGCCTCAAGGGAACAAGGACATGAGATATCACAATGCCACACACTCTCTAAAAGATGCATTATAACATGCCCTGCCTTGAAGACTAATAATATCTCAAAGTCGGATGCATACGACAGTGGAAGTTTATAACAATTCAGCACTTAGACAGTAAATTACATGATAACAGCAAGTCTGATGAGCGGATTGTGTAGACACCCCTTGTCTGTGTGTTTTTTTCTTATCCAGACTAAAAATCTAAGCCAATGGGTGTCCAATCATAACGACCGCTGTGTATGCGTCCCAGAAAGGACACGAAAATGGATAATAACATAACTATTCAGAACACCATATCAATTGGCATTGAAATCCCCCCTGAAACGTTTATAAATGAAAAAACGATAAACGTTCAAAACTTGATTATTGAATCTAGTAGCACCAATAATGGCACAATTTGTATTCCTGATAATGTTTCTAATAATATTGTTGTTCCAAGTAAAAAGAAAAAAATTTTTATTGTTCATGGGCACGATAATGAAGTAAAGCTTGAAGTTGCCCGCTTCATAGAAAAAATTGGACTTGAGCCTATAATTTTGCACGAACAAGTAAACAGTGGAATGACAGTTATAGAGAAAATTGAAAAATACTCAGATGTAGAATTTGGAATTGTTTTATATACCCCTTGCGACTTGGGATATGTAAAAGGGAAGAAGAAAGAAAAAAAGGCCAGGGCAAGACAAAATGTTGTATTTGAACATGGTTACTTAATTGGTAAATTAGGTAGAAATAATGTGTGTGCATTAGTCAAAGGTGATATTGAATTACCAAATGATATTTCTGGCATTGTTTATATTCAATTAGATAGTAATGGCAGCTGGAAAATTCCTTTAGCAAAAGAACTAAAGCTATGTATTTAAAACCTCTCAAAAGAAGGAATTTGTCCATGGCCATGATATTACCGTTTATAATTATGGAGCGGATCACCAGGAATGTCTTGCCCATGTGCTGCGTTACCTAAAGGACAGTATAGATAATGAGCTTGACCGCACTTGGAACAAAGAGATGCGTTCGCTGTTACAGGATATGATTCATTTCTGCAACGGATGCCAGCCATTTCTGGAACCAGAGCCGGTAAAGATCTCTGAATTAGAAAAAAGGTACCGGGAGGTACTGGAAACAGTCAGAACGGAATATGGAAACGTTCCAGCAAACAAGTATTACAGGGATGGGTATAACTTATTTCTGAGAATGGAGAAATATATGCAGAACAATCTGATGTTCCTGCATGATTCCCGTGTACCTGCCACTAATAATGAAGCCGAAAGGCGTCTAAGAAGCTATAAGCGGAAACAGGCGCAGGCTGTAACATTCAGGAGTTTCGAAAGTATCGATTATCTCTGTCAATGCATGAGCATGTTTGTTTTGATGCGGCTGGAAGAACCAGCGAATAATTGGACAGAGTGTCCGGGATATTCAGATAAGAAAACTGATGGCTTTGACAATTATTAGTCTGCACCTTCGTTTTTCTCAAGTCCAGCTAACTTCTGAGCAGTAACTGACCGATATTTTTTGACATAATTAGAGTTTAAGCTTTATTGTAAATCCGCTTCCATTATGATAATATAATATTAGAAAATATAACTTTGAAAAAGATCCAGTTACTTAACTTGAAAGAAGGTGCCGAAATAAACTTTTCAGCCAATACTCAAAATCATACAAATGAGGAATCTGATCACTATATGAAACAAACTGTAAAAGCCAGTGTTTTTGAAGATTTATTTTCAAATAAGGAATATCTGCTGCAACTTTACCAGGCTTTGCATCCTGAAGATACTACCGTCTTGGAATCAGATCTGGAATATGTCACTCTCCAACAGGTAATGGCCAATAACCCATATAATGATCTTGGATTTAAAGTTGGTTCCCGCTTAATGATTCTCGTAGAAGCACAGTCAACCTGGACAGAAAATATTATTGTCAGATGTATTATGTATCTGGCTCAGACCTGGAAAGATTATTTTATTTCTTCCAAACAAAGCGTTTACGCTTCGACGAAATTGGAATTTCCAGAACCAGAATTATATGTTCTATATACTGGTTCCAAAACAATTAGCAAAACCGAAATTTCTCTTTCTGAAGAATTTTTTGCTGGAAAACCAATTGCAATTGATGCAAAGGTAAAGGTTCTAATAACCGGTAAAAACAACGATATTATTACCCAATACGTTTTATTTACCAAGGTCATTGATGAACAAAGAAACCTGTATAAAAATAATACGCAAACAGCTATTACAGAAACTATTCGTATTTGTAAGGATAAAAATATTTTAAAAGAATATCTTGAAAATCACGAAAAGGAGGTCATTGATATTATGGTAACCTTATATAGTCAGGAAGAAGTTTTACGTGATTATGTTACAAGTGAAAAATTTACCTCAGAGGTAAAAGGCATCGTCGAACTTTCACAGGAACTTGGCCGTTCTTTCGCAGACACAGTTTCCTATGTTGCAAAAAAATGCAACGTTTCCAAAGACATTGCGGAACGGAAAGTGAATTCTTTTTGGAATTGATTGAATGAGTTGAATTCTCCTTGGTCCCTGGAAGCTTATAACCTAGCTGAAAAGTAACCAATAAATCGACACCGAGCAGGAGGCTAATCATTAATTGATTAGCCCCTCTGGTCTACACATAATTTATCTGATACTTATACCTTTATATTTCGTAATTCGCATATTGAGATAACATACTTGCTGCCACCAGAACAAATTTTCTTGAATCAGCATCAAATTCACATTTACCTATTGTTTTTTGGTAATCATTGCCAGAATATTTATTTACAAATATAGCATTATAAATCTCAAGAATTTTTTCTTCAGGTGTAATCAATTTCTTTTTTTCTATTTGAGAAAAAGATTCATCCTCTTTTAAGAAACGACAAAGTAGTCCAGTACTAAATTCTTTAGTGTTTAATATATCAACCATAGGTTTTCCACTTTTTCCAGAAATAAACTGTTCATACATTGATATATCTACCATTTTCAATCCTATAATAATTGGAACTATACAAGATAACATAAATTGTCTAGCTTCTCCATCTGGAAATATACAATTCCATTTTTCATCATCATGTGTAGGAACATAGGCCGCAGTTCGTACCTGCCGATAAAAACGAGTTATTTCTCTTAATTGCATATTATAAACATCAATAATACGTCTAGAAATTATTTCTAAATAGTACCTTCCATTTAACTCTATATTCATGTAAAATTTCTTTTTGTCAACCGGAGGCAAGTTAATTCTTAAATAAAAGAATCGATCTAAATATCTACACGCATCAAATGAATCTCCATAATAATTTTTTATTGTATGCTGCAATTCCTCTGTGTTAATTGATAATACGTATGTAATTCTCTCATCGTGCATGTAATGTTTTATTTGTTCTAATAATCGAACTGTAAAACTGGGTTTACATCTATCCAATTCATCAATAAAAACTACTAATCGATTTCCACGCTCATTCAATGCTTCTGAAAAAAAATCTTTCAATTTTTCTTCTAACGCCTTTTGTTCTTTGAATTTTGAGAGTGGATTATCGCTCTTCAAATTTTCTATAATTCCCTTAAGATTTTTTCCACTAAAAACATCTAAAACTGCACCGCCCAATTTGAAAAAATCTGTATCAGGATCAAATGTATAGGTCATCCCCAACTGCTTCGCGATTTCATATACAAGTGACACAATAGGATCTGTATCATTATCATTTTCCCATGCATCATAATATATAGCAAGATTACAATCATTATAATTATCACTTTCAGTCAAGAATAATTTTGATAGTATCTTCTCTCTTTTTTCTTTTTCAATTATACTTACAGGGTTTTTTGCATTAATCACCATCGTAGATTGTTTTATAAAAAATGTTTTTCCGCTTCCCCATTTTCCATCTACCGCAATAGTACTTGCTCCCTTCTGCGCAAGCAGCAGATTATAAAAATATGATAATTGCTGATTTCGCCCCAGCAGATCCGCTTCCAATGTTTTTATTAAATTTTCCTCTGTTGGCAGTATCTCAAAATTTTCCATTTTATCTTTCCTCATCTGAATTTTATTTCTTCCCTTACAAATAGCTGAAATTAGTCCTTTCCTTTACATATTTCTGGCAAATATTCATTCCAGTACCACTCGCTATCAATAATTGATTGATATAACGCAGTTTCCATGAATTAAGTGAAATGGATTTTTCATCTTTAATCAAATCTTGTAAAACTTCAACAGCTAGTTCCTTTTTTCCTTTTTGAAAACATTCTTTTAATCTTGTTTCCCGACTGCAATACTCTTCTGCTGCATGCAATTTATATATATTATTCAAGCAAAATCCTTGTTCAGAAAACGAATGACATATTCGCTGTCTTTTCTCTTCAGATATATCAATTGGTGGATCTGCATAAATTGAAATGAAACCGGTTCCATTTCTATAAGTTTTGCCTTCAGCCACACACAGTCATCAAAATTATCATAATATGGATGAAATGGCTCTTCTACACGATTATGAAATGTTGAATCTAACTTTCCAGTATTACAATCTGAACAAGCTGGAATAAGATTATAAGGTGTAACAGTGTAAGCAACATACTTTGATTTTGGCAAAAAATGATCCACTGTTTTTACTAAATTTTGTTGACAATAAGGACATTTTCCATAGGGTGCCAAAGCTAAGATTTTATCATAAAATGCTCTATTCGGTTGATTTTTCGGAACAAATCTTTGCGTATATAGAGCTTCCATATCTTCTTTAGTTGCAATATTGTCAATTGTGTCATGCTCGGTATTATATGCAATTGTCCATGCTGAGCTAATTCATCATATTCTTCTGTTTTTTTCTTTATTTTTTCCTTAACTAATGTGATTCTCTTTTTTCGAGGATTTTGCATATGAACCAAACAATTATCTATAATCGTTTCCATATCAAACTGTGGCTTTTCTAACTTTTTCATTAAGTGTTTTCCTTATCATACATATACGCTCGAAGTATTGATTTGGCTTCTTTTCCAAGTTCTCCTTGAAACTCGTTGAGAGCTTTTTCATATGAGTTTTTCCTATCAGCAACATTCTTTAGAATTGTATGAAATCCAGTGCTTCCAACATCATAGCCAAAAATCTCTGTAGTTATTTCCCCCAGATTTTCTCCAAAAGTTTCAATTTCTGGATGTTCAAATTTTCGATACTTCCCATGTCCCCTAATTTTCCATACGCATCTTCTAGGCACTTCCTGCACAATAACAGGAGAATGGGTTGCAATAATAGCAACTCCATTTCTGTAACTCATTAACTCTGATAATGCCCGAATAAAAGCTGATACAAGCGGTGGATGTAAATGCTCTTCTGGTTCATCCATGATTACAAGTGTTTTTTCTTCTACAAAATTAACCAAATTTACAACCGTTAACAAAATAATTTTATGTCCTGAACTCAACTTTGAAAACTGATTATTAATAATTTCGCGAAAGAAATTCTTTTCAATATTATTTTTTTCTTCTATTGACTTTTCTGTTGCAAGTATCATTTTCTCTAACTTACTTTTTTCTTGAGATATCCAAGATCCTATATCTAATTCTTTAAACGTCGAATCTGTTTCTAGGATTTTAACAGAGCGTTTCCATAATTCATTTTTGGTAATGCTTTTAATCACATTCCAGTAGCTTTCAAAAAACATATCTGGCAATTGATCATATTTTACATTTCGCTTCCGAATATCATTTTCATAACGTACATCTATCAATCCAATATACTTATAAAATATCATTTTGTCAAAGACATCAACTTCAGTAATGGGATCATCAAACATACTAAAAGAAATATTAACAATATTTGAAAAGTTTCCTCCCCAGCCAGTAATGAATTCTCCATATGTATGCAAATCATTATTACATAATAAAGTTTTAAGCATTTTTTTTATAATTGTAGTTTTCCCTATTCCATTTTTTCCTATAAGGACATAAATATTACTTGGTGGGGTATTATTCTCTCCCTCCACATAAAAATCTAGCTCTAAATTTTCGCCAGTAGTAATGTCTTTATCAGGCAAAATGTATTTAAAATCATAATCTGTCAGGACAGCGCCACCATCCGCAATTCTATGAAACTGTTCTTTGACTGCATAATATGAAAAGTCTCTCATAAGAGAACGCTGAGTAACGCGTTCCTCGCGAACAGTCTCCAATAACTTCAAATCATACGCTATATCATGCAATGCTATTAGAATTTCTACACGTGGAATTCCTTCTCTTTTAAGATTTTTATAATATTCCAAACTTACACCAAGTGAAAAATAATCTGTAGGTAATGTTTCAAATTCGTCTGGAATATCTGGGCGATCTTCTGTTTGTCCAATTCTACCAATTCGTACTCCACCAATATGTTGATTTTTATAATACATTTGGTACATAGTTCGATATTCAAAATAATCATTCCAATTATCATTTGTCAAATAAACGATTTCTGAATTGGTCATCACACAATTTCTACTTACAATGTTAAACTTCATATGTGTTCTTTATTCACTCCCCACTATTATTTTGTAATAAATTCTAACTAATTTTCTTCTACTCGCAGAATTTTCTGATATTTCGCCAAACCATGTCAAATAAATAAAGTGGCGAGATGCTCACTGTAACATCCCGCCAGGCTCCTACTCTGTAAAATATAATTTGTTTGCTTAGATCATGTTTAATCTTTTATACTGATAGCAATTCAGCATTTTTATAGTATCTTCAATCTGTTTTTCATCCATTCCTGCAACATCAGCAATCTGAGCGATTGTATAGCCTTTATCGCACATTTTCATAATCATTTCTCGTTTACCAATTTCAATTCCAGCTTCTTTAATTTTCTGACTCAAATTACATATGGCACTCACATCCTCTCTGAAATCTTTTTCAATCGGAATCTTATATTCATTTTCTATAATATCCAGTTTTTCATCTACAGATAGATCTGAGACAACAGAGCTCCCAGTAATTTATGTAACTCATATTTTTCTTCATGAATAGGAATATCTTCCGATAGACCAATCATTACAATATTGATCAAATCAAGTTTTCCCTTCCAGGCATGTAAATTCACAATGCTTTCTTTTACTAGATGAATATGTTCCAGACTATTTTCAGTCATATTCATACAAACACAAATAGAATAAACGCATTTAATATCGTTATAGCTTGTCCAGGATGCTTTTCTGACCAAGTAACCTTTTCGCACTTTCATCATATTGTGCGTCTTTATCTGTCGTAAGAATTGAATTTTTAATCTCTGTGTTCAACGGTATTCTCCCTTTCTACAGTATATCAAATCTGTTCTTCGACTATATTGTTATTATACTCTAAAGTTGCAACTGTAACAATAATATTTTTCTATTTTAGTGTCCAAAAAGGACCGAACTTTACATAAATAAATGTAAAATCCGGCCCACTTCTCATGTTCTTATAACCAAACTGTACTCAAGATCTGGTGTTAAAAAATTTTTTCTAGGTTGTTTTACTGCACTGGACACTACACTGTTTTTGAGAATATACCATGCAATTTACTACTATTTTGTGCCACTCTTAAAAGTCTCCGAGTAATCAAAAAATACCGCAAAATCAAGTGTTTTTAATCTTTTCCATCAATTATACAAAATACCTGTCAAGTATGGGTGACATCTTAATAGTATCTGCGGAAGCCCTTATTTTATGCGGGTTTGTGGCATCTTCCAAACTGTTTTGACCACCTTTTGACCACCTTTTGGTATTTTTTGTATTATCAGTGTTATTTTCCATAATTTTCCTTTGTTATTTTTCTGGTATAGCCGGAACTTTTTCCTCTTCATATTTCTCCGAGAATTTATTAAATTCATCTGAAATATACTCCTGTTCCAAGTGTGTATAATATTCCGTCATGTTAACATGCGCGTGACCTACAATCTTGCGAACGGTAAATGGTGACATACCAGATTGATTCATTCTCGTGACAAAAGTATGCCGAAACTTATGCGGATGTACACTAAACAAATGTGGTTCCCGATTTTCTCGTTTGGCTAATTCTGTCTCTTTTTTTTCAATAATTTTCAATATCCGTGAACATTCTGCCGAAGCATATTGTGGAAGGTATGCTCCTCCTGGTTTTGTGATAAAAATAAGATCAGGATATTTTTCTATAAAGGAATTATTCTTCCCCCATTCCGTTCCATATTTCTCTTTATCTACAAGTTGTTTTTGTTCCCAGGAGCGAAAAGCAGCTTCTACGCCTTCTGTCATAGGCACATAACGATAACTAGCTTTCTTTTTCGGCGTAGTAATCTGTTTCTTTGAGTATGTTTCCTCCAGGCGGTTCTTACTATCATCATAAAATACCGTCGTCTCATTTAAAGTTTTATAGACACGAATACGATGCTTTTCAAAATCAATATCAGACCACAAAAGTGCTGAAATTTCTCCTATGCGTAGCCCCGTATTTAACAGGATATAAAATAACTCATAATATCTTGTATTTTTAGCACCATTAAGAAATGCATCAACTTCCTCTTTTGATAAAACCTTTGACTCATCTTCCGTAATTGGATCAAACGTTATAGCTTCATGCTGCGAGATAGAAATACCGATTCCAGGGTTCATTGGAATCAATCTGTTATCTACTGCGCTCTGTAATAACTGTTTTACAATACTCAAAGTATGGGTCACAGAAGATGGCGCGTAGCCATCTTCCTGCAACCTTTCAACCATATTATGAATATGAGCTGGAGTAAGACAATCCAGCCTTACAGATCCAATAAAGTCGGTTGCTCTTTCAAAGCCGTCTACATATCCTCGGACTGTATTCGTCTTAATGCGTCCAATTTTATAAAGTTTCATCCATTCATCA